>JAJECZ010000039.1 GCA_022821735.1 Alphaproteobacteria bacterium
CTGGCCGACATCGGCAAGCTGCCGGTGTTCGACAAGTCGGACCTGATGGCGAGCATCGAGGCCCATCCGCCCTTCGGCGACTTCGGCGGGTTCGATCCCCGGGACGCCGATCACGAGCCGGTGATCTTCCACACCACCAGCGGCACCACGGGGCGTCCCCAGCCGCTCCTGTTCGGCGCCAAGTCGAGGGAGGTGCAGAACCTGCTGCTCGGCCGGGTGTACCGCCTTCAGGGCATCGTCGGCAGCGATGTCGTGCACTCCGTTTACGGGCACGGCCCCATCAACGGCGGGCACTACGTGCGCGAGGCGGCGCTGCACTGGACCAATGCGATTTTCCTGTCCGCGGGCACCGGCGTGGAGACGCCTTCGATGCGTCAGGTGGAGCTGATGCGGGACTTCGGGGTCACGGTCATTGTTGGCTTCGCGGACTATCTCAAGCGTCTGGCCGAAGTGGCGGCGGAGCAGGGGCTGGTCATCGGCAGGGACATCCGCGTGCGCATGATCAGCGGGCAGATGGGGCGGGAGAACCGGGCCGCCATCACCCAGCTCTGGGGCGGCGCCGAGTGCTACGACTGGTACGGCGTCGGCGACACCGGGATCATCGCCGGCGAGGGACCGGACCGGGACGGGCTCTACGTGATGGAGGACGCCCACTACCTGGAGCTGCTGGATGTGGACACGGGGCATCCGGTTGCTCCCGGCGCGCAGGGCGACATGGTCTGCACGTGCCTGTTCAAGGACGACATCTACCCGGTCATTCGCTTCAACACCCACGACGTCAGCATGGAGCGGTCCGGCGCCTCGGCGCTCGGCTTCAACCTGCGCCGCATCGAGGGCTTCCTAGGACGCAGCGACAACATGGTGAAGGTCAAGGGCATCAATGTCTTTCCCCAGGCGGTCGGGCCGGTGCTCGACGCGTTGCCGGAGTTTCTCGGCGAGTTCGTCTGCCGGGTCGCCGCCGATGGCGCCTTCACGGTGATGGCGGAGGTCAGCGGGCGCCCGCCGGACTTGGCCGACCGTATGCGCGAGCTTCTCAAGCGCCAGCTCGGCATCGCGGTGGAAGTCGAGCTCGTGAACCGCGGCGGCACGGCCCGGCTCTCGGAAGTGGACCGCCGTCAGAAGCCCATACGGCTGGTCGATGAGCGCGCCTGACCGGCGCGGCTGGGATGCCGCCGCCTGGACCGCCGCCTTCGCCGAAGGCCGGGCCGAGCCGCCCGACCTCCTCGAGGCCTGCCTGGCACGAATCCGGCGATTCGATGCGGCGCTTGGCATCTGCAACCACGTGGCGGACCGTGCGGCGCTGTTCGATCAGGCGGCGGATGCCGCGGCGCGCTGGCGGGATGGCGCGCCCTTATCGCCGCTGGACGGGGTGCCCTTTGGGGTGAAGGCCAACATCGCCGTGCGCGCGTTTCCCTGGCACGGCGGGATCGCGGCGTTTCGGGACGTGCGGGCATCGACGGACGCGGATTGCGTGCACCGGCTGCGCGCCGCCGGCATGATCCCCTTGGCGGTCCTCAACATGCACGAGGCGGCGTTGGGCGAGACCACCGCCAATCCGGCCTTCGGGACCACGCGCAACCCGCACGATCCGGACCGCATCCCTGGCGGCTCATCCGGCGGCAGCGCGGCGGCGGTGGCGGCGGGCTTCACGCCGGTTGCGCTCGGAACGGACAGCCTCGGCTCCGTGCGCCTGCCCTCGGCCCTGTGCGGCGTGGTGGGGTTCAAGCCGGCCCACGGCCGGATTCCCTCGGGCGGCGTCCTGCCCCTCAGCCGGCGTCTCGATCACGTAGGCGTGCACGGGCGCAGCGTCGCTGACGTCTCGGCCGTGGCGGATCTGTTCGAGCCGCGCCGATCCTCGGGAGGCCCCGCCGAAGGAGCCGAGTCCGTCTGGGACGCGCCGCCTCTGGCCCGCTGGGGCGTTGCGGCTGGACGGCCCGCATCCAAAGCCGTGGCGGCGGCGATCGATGGCATTCTTTCCGATGCTGCGGTTGCGCGATGCGTGGACTGGTCGGACGTGGACCTTTCCTCGGTGCGGCGGGCGGGACTGCTGATGTGCGAACGCGACGCGGCGGCGCGTTACGCCGAAGCCCTCCGCGACGATCCGGACGGATTCAGTCCGGCGTTTCGGCGGCTGGTCGCGTGGGGTGCCGCGCAGCCCGAGGAAAAGGTGCGCCGGGCCGAGCGCCTGCTGACGGACACGTCCCAGCGCCTGCGCGCGGACCTGGAGGAAGTCCTGCTGCTGGGTCCAACCACTGCCCACCTAGCGCCGCGTCATGACGGACGCGTGCCGGAAACCTTGGCGAACCTGACGGCGCCGGCGGCGGTTGCGGGCGTGCCGGCCATCTCGGTCCCGTTGCCCGCCCCATCCGGGACTCCGCCAATGGGGCTGCAGATCGCCGGCCTGGACGGCGCCCATGTGCTGTCCGCGGCCAAGACGTTGTTTCCCGGGGTTGCGGCCCCGGTTCCCTGACTGGAGCGAACAAAATTGGACATTGAGCAACTGCCGCGGATCGAGAGCCGCGAATTCATGAACGGCACCGTCGTCGCGGTCGATGAGTCGGGCGGGACGGCCACCGTGCGGTTTCTGCCGCCGACGGGCACAACCAACCCCCATGGCGGCGTCCAGGGCGGGTTCGTGGCCGCCATGATCGACGATGCGGTGAGCCTCGCCACTTGGTTCGCCGGCAATGAGCGCGCCTTCGTGACCGCCAGCCTGGCCTGCTACTACCTGCGCCCGTTGCCAGCCGGTTCGCCGCTGCTCGTGCGCTGCGACCTCGTGAGGGCCGGACGGCGCCAGGCGGTCTTTGACGCCGTCGTGACGGCCGAAGGGTCCGACGAGGTCCTGGTCAAGGCCGTGCAGACCCAACAGTTCCTCTAAGGGCTAAGGGCCCGAGCCGTGGTGCCGTGCGGCGCAACGCGGGGTCGCCGTCCGGTGAGCGCGGCGTGAAGGCAGCGGGCGGGCGCCTTCACGCCGCGTTCACGGCGACTGCTCAACGATGTTCCCGGATTGAGCTATGGAGGTTCCCATGCACCCTCCCCTGAGCGTAGCCAGCGTCGGCGAAGGGCGTGCCCCGGGCGGCGAGTCGGTGGCCTGGCTACGCATCTCGCCCTTCATCGCGCTGCACCTGGCCTGCCTGGCGCCGGCTTGGCTCGGCGTCAATGCGGTGGAGCTGGGGGTCGCCGCCGCCTCCTACGCCGTGCGCGCCTTTGCCATCAGCGTCTTTTACCACCGCTGCTTCTCCCATCGCGCGTTCCGCACGCACCGCGCCGTGCAGTTCGCGTTCGCGTTCCTGGGCGCCGCCGCCACGCAGCGGGGTCCGTTGTGGTGGGCCGCGCACCACCGCCTGCACCATGCCCATGCGGACACCGATGCGGACCCGCACTCCTCGCCGCGGGGGTTCCTGTGGTCGCACATGCAGTGGTTTCTGTGCCGGGAGAACTTCAGGACGCCCCTGTACCGGGTGCGCGACCTGGCCCGCTTCCCGGAACTCGCCTGGCTGAACCGCTATGACCTCGTCGCGCCGGTAGTGTTCGCCGCCGCCATGTTCGCGCTCGGCGCGTCCCTTGAGCCGGCGTTCCCGGAAACCGATGGCTGGCGCATGCTGGTCTGGGGCTACGTGGTCCCCACGGTGGCGCTGATGCACGCGACCTTCCTGGTCAACTCGCTGTCGCACCGCATCGGCCGGCGCCGCTTCGCCACGGCGGACGGCAGCCGCAACAACGCCTGGCTGGCGCTGCTGACGTTCGGTGAGGGCTGGCACAACAACCACCACCGGCACGCCGCGAGCGCCCGCCTCGGCTTCTACTGGTGGCAGCTCGACCTGGGCTGGCTCGGATTGAGGCTGCTGGCCAAGCTGGGGCTCGCTTGGGATCTGAGGACGCCGCCCGCGCCGGTGCTCGAGGAGGGCGCGCGATGCGGATAGCCGTTGTCGGCGGCGGCATTTCCGGGCTGGCGGCGGCGCACGCTTGCCAGGCGTTCGCCGACGTGACGTTGTTCGAGGGGAATGGGCGCCTCGGCGGACACACCGACACCCACAACCTGCTCGTGGACGGCCGGGCCCACGCCGTCGATTCCGGCTTCATCGTCTTCAACCGGGAGAACTACCCGCTCTTCTCCGGGTGGCTGGATGAGCTCGGCGTGGCATCGCAGCCCACGGAGATGTCGTTCGGCGTCAGCACGGCGGCGGGGCTGGAGTACGGCACCTCCAGCTTGGGCGCGGTCTTCTGCCAGCGCCGCAACGCCCTGCGGCCGCGCTTCCTGAGCATGCTGAACGACATCCGGCGCTTCCATCGGAACGCCGGCCGGGTTGCGGCGCGGGACGCCAAACCGCTCGGTGACTACCTGCGGGCGGAGCGCTACTCCGAGGCCTTTGCGGAGCACCACCTGCTGCCCATGTGCGCGGCGCTGTGGTCCGCGCCCCGCCATCGCGCCTGCGACCTGCCCGTCGGGCATGTGGCGGCGTTCATGGCCAACCACGGCATGACCCGGTGGCGCGGGCGCCCCCAGTGGCGGGTGGTTCGCGACGGTTCCGGCAGCTACCTCCGGGCCTTCGCCGAGGCGTTCGAGGGCGAAGTGCGGCTCTCATCGCCGGTGCGGTTCGTGCATCGGGGCAAGGCCGGAGTGACGGTGGAGTTGGACCATGGCAGCGAACGCTTCGACTACGTCGTGCTCGCCTGCCACAGCGACGAGGCGCTGGGGCTGATTGACGCCTCCCCGGACGAGAGGGCGGTTCTCGGCGCCATCCGCTACCAGCCCAACCGTGCGGTGCTGCACTCCGACGCATCGGTCATGCCGCGCAATCCGGCCGCCTGGTCAAGCTGGAACGTGCGGGCGGGCGAGGACCTCAGCTACGAGTTCACCTACTGGATGAACCGGCTTCAGGGACTCGACGCGGCGCCGGACTTCTTCGTCACCCTGAACCCGGCCCGGGAACTGGACAACGCTTGGTTGGAGCGCGACTACCGCCACCCCATCTTCTCCAGCGGCGCCGGGGCGGCGCAGGCCCGCGTGGACCGGATCAGCGGCCGCCGCCGCACGCACTACTGCGGGGCCTGGCGGGGCTGGGGCTTTCACGAGGACGGCTTTCGCAGCGGCGTCCAGGCGGCCCGCCGCCTGCGCGGCCGGCTGGCGGACTGACCCCATGATGCGCGGCGCAATGAGCTGCCGGGGCACGGTGACCCATGCACGTCGGGGCCCGAAGCGCCACGTCTTCCGTCACCGGCTGTGGATGCTCTGCGTGCCGCTCGAAACGGCCGATGCGCCCAAGGGATTCCGGAACCGGCTGCTGGCCTCGGTGGACCGGGGGCACCTCCTGACGTCGGGGGAGGTCCGCGACAAGCTCGCTTCGGCGGACGTTGGGGAGGCGCGAAGCGCGCGCCTTCGCGTCTTTGCGCTGACCCAGCCGCGCTCCCTCGGATTCTCCTTCAACCCCGTCAACTTCTACTTCTGCTGGGTGGGCGACCGGCTAGCGGCGCTGCTGGCGGACATCAACAACACCCCTTGGGACGAGCGCCACTGCTACGTCCTGCTGCCGTCGAAGGCCGATTGCGGGCCGGGCCGCGCCTCGTTCCGCTTCGCCAAGCGCTTCCACGTCTCCCCCTTTCTCCCCATGGACGGCCACTACGTGCTGCGCCTCAAGGCCACAGACGACGCACTGCGCATCGCGATGCGCTTCGATGGCGGCGAGGCGCCGTTCTCCGCGTGCCTGTCCCTGCGCACCCGGCCGCTGACCCGTGCCGAGGCGCTGCGCTGCGCGCTGCGGCGTCCCGCCCAGGGCGCGCTGACGCTGGCGCGCATCTACTGGCAGGCCGGACGGCTGTTCCTCAAGCGGGCGCCCTTCCACCCGCATCCCGCCAGGCACGACGGGGCCAGGCAAATCCTGAAGGAGAGTCCATGATGAGCGACCAAGCGACCCATCGGTTCAGCCGCGCACCGAGCCTGCTTCGGGGCGCTGTGCACCGGGCCTTGACCAACATCGAGTCCGGCACCGTCGTCGTTTCGGAGCCGGAAGGCACCGCCACGTTTGGCGCGGGCGAGCCGGTTGCGCGGCTCTCGGTGCGCAGCCCCGCCTTCTACCGAAGCCTTGCGTTCGGCGGCTCCGCGGGCGCCGGCGGGAGCTACATGGACGGCCATTGGGATTGCGACGACCTGACCGCGCTGGTGCGCATCATGGCGCGAAACCGCCGGGCGCTCGACGGCCTGGACGGAAAGGCGGCCGCGCCCGCCGCGCTGCTCGCTGCCCTCGGACACGCCATGCGGCGCAACTCGCCCAAGGGCAGCCGCCGCAACATCGAGGCGCACTACGACCTCGGGGACGACCTCTTCCGCCTGTTCCTCGACGACCGGATGATGTACTCGTCCGCCGTCTACGACACCGGCCGGGAAACGCTGGACCAGGCGAGCGAGGCCAAGCTGCTGCGGCTGTGCCGCAAGCTCGACCTGCAGCCCGGCGACCACCTGCTGGAGATCGGCACCGGCTGGGGCGGCCTTGCGGCGTTCGCGACGGAGCGGTTCGGCTGCCGGGTCACGACCGCCACCATTTCGCCGACCCAGCACCAATTCGCCCAGGCGCTGGTCGCCGCCCGCGGGCTGGAGTCGCGGGTGGAGGTGCTGCTCACCGATTACCGGGCGCTGAGCGGCCGCTACGACAAGCTGGTCTCGGTGGAGATGGTCGAGGCGGTGGGCCACCAGTACCTTGACGCCTACTTCCGAACCTGCGCCCGGCTGCTGCGCCCCGAGGGGCTGATGGCGATGCAGGCCATCGTGATCCGCGACGCCAGCTACCGCCGTGCGCTCCGGCGCACGGACTTCATCAAGCGCTACATCTTTCCCGGCGCCTTCATGCCCTCCAACAGCGTCCTGGCGGCGGCCGCGGGTGCCGCCGACCTCACGCTGGTCAGTCTCGAGGACTTCGGCGGCGACTACGCGCTGACGCTCCGCGAGTGGCGCCGGCGGCTGGACGCGAACCGTTCGCAGGCCGCCGAGGCCGGCTTCGACGAGCGCTTCCTGCGCATGTGGCGCTTCTACTTCGCCTACTGCGAGGGCGGCTTCCTGGAACGTGCGATCAGCGACGTGCAAATGCTGTTCGCGATGCCCGGCTACCGGGGCCGCGCCTGGCGCGCGCCGGGCGGCCGGAGCCCCGCATGAAGGCGTTGCTGGAGCTCGCCGAGCGCGGCCTGTTGCCGGACCCATTGGTGCGCATCGGCGCCCGCCGCCTGATCGCCGCGCGGCTGCGGCAGGAGGGCGCCGACGACGCCGAGCGGGCGGCGCGGCGCTACGGTGAGCTGCTTGACGCGCTGCGCGCCGGCCCCGTGGCCCTGGAGACGGCGGCCGCCAACGCGCAGCACTACGAGGTGCCCGACGGGTTTTTCCGCCTGATGCTCGGGCCGCGGCTGAAGTACAGCGCCTGCCACTGGCCGCCGGGCGTCCGCACGCTCGCCGATGCGGAGACCGCGATGCTGGAGCTCTACGCCCGGCGCGCCGGACTCGAGGACGGCATGCGCATCCTCGACCTCGGCTGCGGATGGGGCGCATTCAGCCTCTGGGCGGCCGGACGCTATCCCACCTCGAGCGTTCTGGCGGTTTCCAACTCCGCCTCGCAGAAGGCGTTCATCGAAGCCCGCGCTCAGGAGCTCGGCCTGGCCAACGTGCGCGTGCGCACCGCGGACGTCAACGACTTGCAACTTGATGAGCGATTTGACAGCGTGGTCTCCATTGAGATGTTCGAGCACGTGCGCAACCACTCGACCCTGATGGATCGAATCGCCGGGTGGCTGGCGCCCGATGGCCGGCTTTTCGTGCACGTCTTCTGCCACCGCCACCTCATGTACCCGTTCGAGGCGGACGGGGACGGCAACTGGATGGGCCGCCGCTTCTTCACCGGCGGGCTGATGCCAGCGCGCGACACGCTGCTGCACTTCCAGGACAGCTTGCGGATCGAGCGGCGCTGGGAGCTGTCCGGCGCGCACTACCGCAGAACCGCCCGCGCCTGGCTGCGCAACTTGGATGCCAACCGGGATGCCGCCGCCCGGGCGCTTGGCGGCAACGGCGACGTCCGCGCCGCGCGCCGCGAGGTGCAGCGCTGGCGCCTGTTCCTCATCGCCTGCGAGGAGCTGTTCGGCTGGCGGGGCGGCAGCGAGTGGCTCGTCGCCCATTACCTGTTCCGGCGCCGTGGCTGACCGGGACCGGCGGCGCCGGGGCCTGCGCGCCCGGCTGGGACGGCTTTTCGCCGTGCAGCTGGCCGTCATCGGCACGGCGACCCTGATCGGCATCTACATCACGCAACTGGTCGTCGAGGACCTGCTGACGCGGCAGGCCCTGGCTTCGGAGGCCGACCACTACTGGCAACTGCGGGACGCCGATTCGAGCCAGCCCCTGCCCCATACGGCGAACCTGCGGGGCTACTTGGCCGAGCCGCCGTCGGAGGGCGCCGCCACCGGAAGCCGCCTGCCCCCCGCCCTGCGCGGCGAGCAGCCGGGATTCCGGCGGGTTCACATGGCGGACGGCAGCCGGCTGGTGCACGTCTCCGACCGGGGCGGCGCGCGCCTGTACCTGGTCTTCGAGGCGGAACGGGTTTCCGACCTCGCCTTCTACTTCGGCACCGTTCCGCTGTCCATCGTGCTGCTGCTGATCTACGGGCTGCTGTTCGTCGCCTATCGCTGGTCGCAGGCGGCGCTGTCGCCCATCGTGGGATTGGCCCGGCAGCTCGAGGCCATCGACCTTGACCGCATGGGCGCGTTCGACCTCGACTTCGATGCGTTGCGCGGAAACGCGGATTCGGAAGTGGTGACGTTGGTGGGTGCCCTTGAGCAGTTCGCCGACCGCCTGACGGCGGCGATCGAGCGGGAGCGCGTCTTCACCCGGGACGCCGGGCACGAGCTGCGCACGCCGCTGGCCGTGTTCAAGGGCTCGTTGGATCTTCTGGAGCGGCAGCCGGACCGGCCCGCGCGCGATCGCGAGGCGTTGGCGCGCATGCGCCGCACCGCCGACGGCATGGAATCGCTGTTGGAGACGCTGTTGCTTCTGGCCCGCCAGGAAAGCGCGGACGGCGATGGGGAGGCGACGCCGGTGCAGCCGATTGCTCAGGCGGAGATCCGAGCGCTTGAGGAGACGGCCCGGCAGCGTGGCAACCGGCTCCAGCTGCATGGGGACGGCCAACTGACGGTTCAGGCTCCGGCGCCGGTGGTTCGCATCGTCGTGGGCAACCTCCTGCGCAACGCCGTCACCTACACGGAGAACGGCCACGTCGAGGTCACGCTGCTCGCCGATGGCCTGCGCTTCGAGGACGACGGCATCGGCATGTCCCGGGAGGAGCTGGCCAACATGTTCGAGCCCTTCTACCGGGCCGAGGGCAGCCGCGGCGCGGCCAAGGGGCACGGCCTGGGGCTGTCCATCGTGCGCCGCCTCAGCCGGAAGCACGGCTGGACGATCAAGGCGCGCAGCCAGCCCGGCCAGGGCACCTCGGTGGAGTTGCGGTTCCGGGCCGACTAGCTGGGGTTCCCGGCCGCGTCCGGCAGCAGCAGCCGGTAGCCGCGGCCGGGAATCGTGTCCACCAGCGGCCGGTCGAAGGGCCGGTCGAGGGCTTGGCGCAGATTGTAGAGATGGCTGCGCAGGGCGTCGCTTTCCGGCGGTTCGTCGCGCCAGACCGCCCGCTCCAGGTCGCGGCGCGAGACCACCTTGGGATGCTCGCGCATCAGCACGCGGAGCAACTCGAAAGCGGTCCCGGAGAGGGGGACGGGCTGGCCCCGGCGGCGCACTTCGAGGGTTTCGGTGTCCAAGGAAAGCTCGCCGATCTCGTAGCGGGCCGTCAAGCCTTTCGCCCGCCGCGACAGCGCCTCGATGCGGGCGGCCAGCTCCGGCATGTCGAAGGGCTTCACTAGGTAGTCGTCGGCGCCGGCATCGAACCCGGTCAGCTTGTCGTCGAGTTGGTCCCGGGCGGTGAGCATGATGATCGGCGTCGTCACCCGGGCGTCCTCGCGCAGGCGCCGGCAGACGGCAAAGCCGTCCACCCCCGGCAGCATGACGTCGAGCACCACCACGTCATAGGACTCCGTTGCGGCAAGGTGTAGCGCCACCAAGCCGTCCGCGGCGTAGTCCAACTCGTGGCCGCAGGCCTCGAGGTAGGCGCCGACCGTTCCCGCCAGTTCCGCATGGTCCTCAACCAGAAGGACGTTCAGCTTCGCGTCCAAGGGAATGTCCGATTGTCTTCCATCACCGCGCCGGCTTTTCAAGGCGCTCCCGCAGCCCGGGCAGGATGGGCATCGCCAAGGCCCACGCGCCGGCTGCGGCACCGAGGATATACCGGCGGCGCAGCCGATCAAGCGTCATTGGCCTTCCCGGCCCCGCATCATCCGGGATTCCGGGGAAGGGCGCGGGCCAGAATGAGGCCGCCGACAGCAGCGGAGGCGAGCGAGCCGAGCAGGATGCCGAGCTTGTCGGCGGCCCAGTGGGCGCCGCCGCCATGCTCGAAGGCGAGGCTGGCGATGAACAGGCTCATCGTGAACCCGATCCCGCAGGCGAACGCCGCGCCCGCCAGCTGCGCCCAAGTCACGCCCTCGGGCAGGGAGGCCCAGCGCAGCAGCACCGCCAGCCGCACCAATCCGAGGATGCCGATCGGGTTGCCGACGAGGAGCCCGAGGGCGATGCCGAGGGTCACGGGGTTGGCGAGGTCGCCAATCCCCATCCCGGCCAGCGGGACGCCGGCGTTCGCAAAGGCGAACACGGGGAGGACGGCGAACGCGACCGGCCCGTGCAGGTCGCGCTCCAGGTCCTTCAGCGGCGAGCCGCCGGCCCGGTCCCGCATGGGGATGCAGAAGGCGATCAGCACGCCGGCGAGCGTTGCGTGCACCCCGGACTTCAGGACGGCGACCCACAGCACCACGCCGAGCAGGACGTAGGCGGGCACGTTGGCCACCCCCCGGCGGTTGAGCGCCACGGCCATCAGCAGGGGAACGGCCGCGGCCGCCAGCATGCCGGCGGACAGCTCGCCCACGTAGAACACCGCGATGATTGCAATGGCGGCAAGGTCATCGAAGATGGCGAGAGCCAGCAGGAAGGCCTTCAGCGCGACGGGTACGCGGGCGCCGAAGGCGCCGAGCAGCGCCAGCGCGAACGCGATGTCGGTGGCGACCGGGATGGCCCAGCCGTCCATGGCGGCGGGCACGTGCCAGTTCAGCAGCGCGTAGATCGACGCCGGAGCGAGGATGCCGCCGGCCGCGCCGATGGCCGGCAGGGCGATCCTGTCGGGGGACGACAGCTCGCCCTCCAGCATCTCGCGCTTGACCTCCAGGCCGATCAGGAAGAAGAACACCGCCATCAGGCCATCGTTGATCCAGAGCAGCAGGGGCTTGTCGATGCCGGCGCCGCCGACCGTGACGGCCAGGCGGGTCTCAAGCAGGAGTTCGTAGGCCGGCAGGAGCGGCGTGTTGGCGGCGATCATCGCCAAGCCAGCGGCTAGGAGCAGCAATGCCCCGCCGGCGGTTTCGAGGCGGATGAAGTTGAGCAGGAACGAGGAAAAGGTCTGCTTGCCCGGGTCGGTGCGCATGGATTGGCTCCGTCTAGTCGGAACGCGCTTCCCTTGCCGCCCGCTCATCAGCCTGCGGTTCAAGGCTTGACGCCTTGGCGCGGCTGCACGTTGAGCGGGGTCAGGACGCGTTGCGTTGGGTTGAACACTGGCTTGCGCTCATTGAGTATAACTGCCGCGTTGAAAGCGGGGCGGCAACGGAAAGAGGGCCGGCGTCCGCGAGCGGTACGCCCGATAGCGAGGATCGCCTCCCCAGCGGCGCTCGGCCGACGCCTCCAGCAGGGGCATGCCGCTGATGCGCGTCAGGAGCAGCCAGACGAAGACCGGCGAGAGCAGGGTGAGATGGGCCCAGCCGGACAGGGCGGGCCAGGCGGCCACGGCGATGCCGGTCCAGAGGAGCACCTCGCCAAAGTAGTTGGGGTGGCGGCACCAGGCCCAAAGCCCCGTGTGAATGAATCGGCCGGCGTTCGCGGGATCCGCCCGGAAGCGGCGCTTCTGCGCATCCGCGATCACCTCGAAGGCGAAGCCGGCCGCCCACAGGAGCATGCCGGCGGCGAGGAAACCGTCGGACGGAACCGGGGCGGCGGCGGCGATGGCGGCCAGTGCGGCACCGACCGACATCGACACCCACAGGCCCTGCAGCGTCCAAGCCATCAGGAACGCGCTGAAGCGCCTCTTGATTTCGGTGAAGCGGTGGTCGAAGCCATCCCCACGGATGCGCCGGGTGAGAAACAGCCCCAGGCGCACCGCCCAGATCCCGACCAGCGCCGCGATGGCGAGGGCGCGCGCGTCCGGCTTCCCCGCAGCCGCCAGGGCGGTTGCCGTCACGGCGAGAAAGGTCATTGAGCCGGTCAGGTCGTAGAACCGTTCGGTCCTTCGCGCCCATGCGAACAGAAACCCGATCCACTGCATCGAGAACGCCAGGGCGATGCAGGCCGCGGGGACCGGAATGCCGGCAAGCTCAACGGCCCCGTCACCGGCGGCGCCAGCGACGGCCGCACCCACCAGGATCGAGGCCCCGATGGCGGGCCAGTCGCGCTTGCCGGTCGTCGTCGATCCTGCAGGCTGTGATGCCGCCATCGCTTTCCCCAATTGCGTATTGCCGAACTTGAAGTCCGGGGGGTGTCGCCACCCCCCAGTGATCTTGCGCCGGCCTAGGGCGGGAGGTCGTCGAGCAGGATCAGGCCCAGCGGCGTCCCGCCACCGGCGGCGTCCCGCGCCGCGGCCGTGTAGACCCCGCCCGCCTCGACGCTGACGGCAACCGGGCCGATGGCCGCATCGGTTGTGCCTGTCGGCGTGACCGTCACATCGTACGAGCCCAGCGCCAACGGCACAAACCCGGTCGCGTAGACGGAGTAGGCGGTGCCGACCTCGTAGTCGAGCGTGGCATCGATCACCGCATCGGAAGGCGCGGTGGAGCCGCTGGGCACAACCTTCACGTTGAGTTCGCCCGCCGGGATGTCCAGGTATGGCGTCGTTTCCGGAAACGCGAAGCCGGCGACCGCCGGGGCGTCGAAATTGTCCCCGGCGACCACGTCCACGGCCGGGGCGTCCGGCGAGGCGTGGATCAGGCGAACCGCTGCCGGCGTGCGCCGGTCGAGTATTTCGGCCGAGGCGACCGCCTCGGCGTCCTGCGGATCGTAAATCGATGCCAGCAGCGACACCGGCGCCGCGTGCACGATGCGCACCTGCGCATCGGTCCCGCTCAGGCCCTCGATCGATGCCGACAGCACCAATGGCTCGATCTCCGCAACGCCGTTGACGGCGACCACCGTGGTCCGGTCTCCAGTCACCGGGTCGATGTCCGCCGGTCCGATCACGACGGCGTTGCCGCCCGGAATGATGCCTTCCACCTCGACCGAGACCGTCTCCTCGACCAGCAGCGCGCCGCCGACTGCTTTGTAGGGCACGTCGCTGAACGCCTCCTCCCCGTCGATGCGGATGTTCACGTTCGGCGCGTCGGGCGAGGCGTGGATCACCTCGACGAACGCATCGGGTTCCGGGGGCGGCGGGGGTGGCGTTGGGGTCAGCGGCGCCTCGTTGTTGTTCGAGCTTCCGCAACCGGTTAGGCACAGCGCGGTTGCGATGCCCATCAAGAGAGTTCTCATGGCCTGCTCCTTAAGTTGTTTCGCGCAGGCAGCTTCACGCATCCCCCATGAAGCCGGTGTGAACGCGGGCGGAGGTTCCTTTCACGTTCGCTTCACGATGGGGCGTGTGTTCAGCCAGTGGGTCTTTACGGATTACCGTGACCAATCAAGGCGGTTCTTTTTCCGGACATAAAAGCGGACTTTCGGGCCGCAATACACGGCTATGAAGGTGCTTAACTACATGTTATATATAGGTAATTCTACGGAAAAAAGCGGACATGAAAGCGGACGTATCCGGATTGGAAGACCGAGGAGAAGTCATCGCGGTGATGGAACCACTGCTGGTGAGCGAGGATTCGGCCCATCGACCGAACCTAATTGAGCTTGCGGTGGAGTTGGCCGCCAAGTCAGCGGGGTTGCGGCGCAGCTTGCCGGAAGGAGCAATCGCCGCCTTGGCCGATCTCGTCCGGGCCATGAATTGCTACTACTCCAACCTCATTGAGGGACATGACACCCATCCGATTGACATCGAACGGGCTCTG
>JAJECZ010000055.1 GCA_022821735.1 Alphaproteobacteria bacterium
GAACCGAACCCTATTCGACCGGCGAGATACCTGGACGACCGCGCCCGCATCTCCGACTGTTGCAAAACCGGTTGAATCCAAGTCCTACGCCCTGTCCGCAAAATCCGAACCGGACACCAATGCCTACAGATAGGGGATCACATCCCGGCCGAAGCGCTCGATGGCCTTCACGATCTCACGGTGCGGCGGCCCGCCGGAATGGGCGTGGCGGAGGCGGAGGATGAAGCTCGACACGCCGAGGGCCTCCGACCAGCGCTTGAATTCGGCGATACAGCCTTCCGGCGCGCCGGCTACGATCCGGTCCTTCCAGACGTTTTCGAACCGTAGTTCGGCCTCCGACGCGAAGCCGCGGAATGCGGTGGCGCCGTTCCGCCAGTAGTAGCGGTAGGCGTCGGAGACTTCGGGGCCGTAGATGCGCGCGGCTTCCTCGAAGCTGTCCGCCACCCAGGCGTCGCGCATCAGCACGAGTTGCGGCGCCCTTCCTGCAGCCTCCGCCGCGGCGCGGTAGCGGCCCGCCAGCGCCCGGTTTTCCTCCAAAGTGAACGAAGGGCCCAGTACCAGCGCATCGCCCAGGCGCCCGGCGCGCTCGACGGCAGCCGGCACCCAGCCGCCGATCCAGATCGGGATGCCCGGCCGCTGCAGGGGCGCCGGCGTCACCCGCACACCGTCGATCTCGAAGGCCCGGCCCTTGTGGCGGATGGGCTGGCCGCTCCATGCCCGGCGCAGGACTTCCACGGATTCCTCGAAGCGGGGCACGCGCTCGCGCCTGTCGATGCCGGCTGCGCGGAAGTCCGCCTCCTGGTAGCCGAGGCCGACGCCCAGCACGGTGCGTCCGCCGGAAACGATGTCGAGTGTCGCGGCGTCCTCGGCGACCCGGACGGGATGATGCAGCGGCAGGAGCAGCACGGCCGTGCCGATGCGGATGCGGCCGGTGCGGGCCGCAATGGCCGCCAGAACGACGAAGGGCGACGGCAGGAAGCCGTCCTTGTCCTGGTGGTGCTCGCCCACGAAGAAACCCGAGAAGCCCGCCGCTTCCGCCGCCTCCGCCTCCCGGACGGCCTCGGCCATGCAGCGGTCGAGCCCGTCTCCGCGCGGCGGACTGGCGATGGAGCTGTAGATGGCGAGGTCGATCATTCGGGCGCTCCACCGGAATTCCGTGCGGGAGGAAGGCGCGGGGGAGGGAAGCACGAATCGGATTGCCCGGCCAGAAGGCCGCAGGGCCGGGCCGCACTGGATTGACCCGGCGGGCGCATCGTGTTTCCTTGCCTCATCATGTCTACACGCGGCGAAGTGCAGCGGTTGTTGCGGCTGGCGGTGGGGCCGGTGGCGGCGGCCTGCATTGCCGTTTACTTCGGCTATCATGCCCTGGTCGGGGAACGCGGCGCGCTGTCACTGATCGAGACCGAGCGCCGCATCACCGAGGTGCAGGCCCAGCACGACGTGCTGAGCGCGCACCGCCAACGGCTCGAGTTGCGCGCCGCCCAGTTGAAGCAGGACCCGGCCGATGCCGACCTGCTTGACGAATATGTCCGCGCGCTGCTGCATGTCGGGCGGCCGGACGAGATCGTCATCCTGCTGGATGCGGAAGCGAGGTGAACGGGTTTCCAGGGGCACGGAGGCCGGACATGAGCAGGCAGTCCTCGAAGAAACGGGGCGGCGCGTCCGCAAAGGGGAACGGGCGTGCCGCGGCGAACGGCGCCGCTTCGGATTCCGGACGGCTGCTGCGCTGGTATCGGGACATGCTGCTGATCCGCCGTTTCGAGGAGCGGGCGGGGCAGATGTACGGCATGGGCCTGATCGGGGGGTTCTGCCACCTCTATATCGGCCAGGAGGCGGTGGTGGTCGGCATCCAGGCCTGCCTCGGCGAGCGGGACTCGGTCATTACCGGCTACAGGGACCACGGCCACATGCTCGCGGCCGGCATGGAGGCGCGCGGCGTCATGGCGGAGCTGACGGGCCGCGAGGGCGGCTATTCGCGCGGCAAGGGAGGCTCCATGCACATGTTCTCGCGGGAGAAGAACTTCTTCGGCGGGCACGGCATCGTCGCCGCCCAGGTTCCCCTTGGCGTCGGCCTGGGTTTCTCGCACCGCTACAAGGGCGAGGACGGCGTGTCGGTCGTCTATTTCGGCGACGGCGCGGCGAACCAGGGACAGGTCTATGAGTCGCTCAACCTTGCGGCGCTATGGGAGCTGCCGGTGCTGTTCGTCATCGAGAACAACAAATACGGCATGGGTACTTCGGTATCGCGCGCGGCGGCCGGCTCCGGCCTCCATGCCCGTGGCGGCGGCTTCGGGATACCCGGCAGGCTTGTGGACGGCATGGACGTCCGCGCCGTGTACGAGGCGGCGGGCGAGGCGGTGGCCGAGGTGCGCGGCGGCAGGCCGGCCATTCTGGAGATGGAGACCTACCGCTATCGCGGGCATTCCATGTCCGATCCCGCGAAATACCGCACGCGCGAAGAGGTGAACCAGATGCGCCGCGACCGCGACCCCATCGAGCGGCTGCGCCATGTGCTGGAGAGCGAAGGCCATGCCGACGCCGACGCGCTGAAGGCAATCGACGGGGAGATCAGGGAGATCGTCGCCGACGCCGCGCAATTCGCCGAGCAGAGCCCCGAGCCCGACCCCTCCGAACTCTATACCGACGTCCTTCTGGAGGCGTGACGCGATGCCAGTCGCCGTGACCATGCCGGCATTGTCGCCGACCATGACGGAAGGAACGCTCGCCAAATGGCTCGTCGCCGAGGGCGACCGGGTCAGCCCGGGCGATGTGATCGCCGAGATCGAGACCGACAAGGCGACCATGGAAGTCGAGGCGGTGGAGGAGGGAATCGTCGCCGGTCTCGCCGTACCGGAAGGCGCCGAGGGCATCGAGGTGAATTCCACGATCCTGTGGCTGAGGGGCGAGGGCGAAAGCGCCGATGCCGTTCCGGTCGTCGAAGCGCCTCCCCCGGTTGCGGACCCGCCGCCTCCGGCGCCGGCTCAACCCAGGCGCGAGGCGTCGAAACCGCAGCCCGCGTCCGAGATCGATTATCGGGGCGAGACGGTGGAGATCACCGTCCGCGAAGCGCTCCGGGACGCCATGGCCGAGGAGATGCGCCGCGACGAGTCCGTCTTCGTGATGGGCGAGGAAGTCGCGGAATATGAGGGCGCCTACAAGGTGACCCAGGGGCTGCTCGCCGAGTTCGGGCCCCGGCGCGTCCGCGACACGCCGATTACCGAACACGGCTTCGCCGGGCTGGGTGTCGGCGCGGCCTTCGGCGGGCTGCGCCCCGTGGTCGAGTTCATGACGTTCAACTTCGCGATGCAGGCCATCGACCAGATCGTCAACTCCGCCGCCAAGACGCTCTACATGTCGGGCGGGCAGATGGGCTGCCCGATCGTGTTCCGGGGGCCGAACGGAGCGGCGGCCCGCGTCGCTGCGCAGCATTCGCAATGCTATGCGAGCTGGTATGCGCACATACCCGGACTGGTGGTCGTGTCGCCGTTTTCTGCGGCGGATGCGAAAGGCCTGCTCAAGACCGCGATCCGGGACCCGAATCCCGTCATCTTCCTCGAGAACGAGATTCTTTACGGCCGGCGCGGCGCGGTGCCGACCGACCCCGACCACACGGTGCCCATCGGACGCGCGAAGGTGCTGCGCTCCGGCCGGGACGTGACGGTGGTGGCCTTCTCGCGCATGTGCGCCGTCGCCCTGGAAGCGGCCGACGCGCTGGCCGGCGAGGGCATCGACGCCGAAGTGATCGACCTTAGAACGCTGCGCCCGCTGGACCGGGAGACGATCGCGGCCTCGATCCGCAAGACGAACCGCATCGTGTCCGTGGAGGAGGGCTGGCCGGTGGCCGGTATCGGCTCCGAGATCGCGGCGATTGCGATGGAGGACGCATTCGACTGGCTGGATGCCCCGGTGGCGCGGGTTACCGGGGAAGACGTGCCGATGCCCTATGCCGCCAATCTCGAAGCGCTCGCCCTGCCGGACGCGGCCCGCATTGCCGCCGCGGCACGGGCCGTCTGCTACGCCTGAAGGGAAGGTCCGGGATGGCGACCGAGATCCTGATGCCGGCCCTGTCGCCGACGATGACGGAAGGCAATCTCGTCAAGTGGCTGGTGGGCCAGGGCGACAGGGTGGAGCCTGGCGATGTGATCGCCGAGATCGAGACCGACAAGGCGACGATGGAGGTCGAGGCGGTCGATGAAGGCATAGTCGGCCGGATCGTGGTGCCGGAGGGCAGCGAGGGCGTCGCCGTCAATGCCGTGATCGCCGTTCTCGTGGAAGATGGCGAGGAGTTGGGCGAGGAGGCGGCTGTGGCGCCGTCCGCGCCTGCCGCTCCGCCACCGGCTGCCGAAGCGCCGGCGGCCCCGCCGGATCGGGAGATGAAGGCCACGCCGCTCGCCCGCCGCATGGCTGCTCTGGCCGGCATCGACCTGGCGACGCTCACCGGCAGCGGAGCGCATGGCCGGATCACGCGCGACGATGTGCGCCGGGCTACGGGCAGGGCCGCTTCCGCCGAGGTCGAGGACAGGGGCGAGCGGATCTTTGCCAGCCCGCTGGCGCGGCGTATGGCCGGCGAGGCCGAACTGCCGCTGGAAGGCGTAGCTGGCAGCGGGCCCGAGGGCCGGATCGTCAAGCGGGATATCGAGCGGGAACTCCGGCAGGGTGCGGCCCCGCCGCCGGCGCCGCCGGAACTGGAGCAGTTGCCCGGCCTGCCGCCTTTCGAGCGCATCAGGCACACGAACATGCGCAAGGTCATTGCGCGCCGGTTGACCGAGTCGAAGCAGACGGTTCCGCATTTCTATCTGACGGTCGATTGCGAGATCGACGCGCTGCTGGAAGCGCGCCGGGAGATCAATCTGAGGGCGCCGGAAGGCGTCAAGGTCTCGGTCAACGATTTCGTCATCAAGGCGCTGGCCACCGCGCTTTGCCGCGTGCCTGACGCCAATGCCGCTTGGACGGAGGACGGGCTGCTCAAATTCCAGCAGGTCGATGTCTCGGTGGCCGTCTCCGTGCCGAACGGGCTGGTGACGCCGGTCGTGCGCCAGGCGGAGTCGAAGGGGCTGGCCCGGATTTCCGCCGAGATGGCGGACTTCGCCGCCCGTGCGCGGGACGGGAAGCTGTTGCCCGAGGAGTATCAGGGCGGCACGACGAGCGTCTCCAATCTCGGTATGTTCGGCATCCGGCAGTTCGACGCCGTCATCAACCCGCCGCAGGGGACGATCCTGGCGGTCGGCGCCGGAGAGCCGCGGCCGGTCGTGAAGGACGGTTCGTTGGCGGTGGCGACGGCGATGACCTGCACGCTTTCCTGCGACCACCGCGCCGTGGACGGCGCGCTCGGCGCCCGCCTGCTGGACGCGTTCAAGGCGCTGGTCGAATGTCCGGCCGCGATGCTGCTGTAGCCCGCCCGGAGTAAGGCAATGGCCGACAAACAGTTCGATCTCGTCGTCGTGGGCGGCGGCCCGGGCGGCTATGTCGCGGCGATCCGGGCCGCGCAGTTGGGCATGAAGGCGGCGCTGGTCGAGCGCGAGCATCTCGGCGGCATCTGCCTCAATTGGGGCTGCATCCCGACCAAGGCGCTGCTGCGCACGTCGGAGATTAACCATCTGCTGGCAGGTCTGGACGATTACGGGTTCACTGCCGGGGAGGTCTCTTTCGACCTCGGGCGGATCGTCAAGCGGTCGCGGCAGGTGGCGGGCCAATTGTCGCGCGGCGTGGCGCATCTGCTCAGGAAGAACAAGGTAACGGTGATCGACGGAGCCGGCAGGCTCGCGGGAAAGGGCCGCGTATCGGTGAGCCGGGACGGCGAGGAAGCGGAGACGCTCGCCGCTCCCCATATCGTCCTCGCCACCGGCGCCCGCGCCCGTTCGCTGCCGGGTCTGGAGCCCGACGGCAAGACGGTCTGGAGCTACAGGGAAGCGATGGTCCCCGAGGAAATGCCGAAAAGCCTGCTGGTCATCGGCTCCGGGGCCATCGGCATCGAGTTTGCGAGCTTCTACAACGATCTCGGCGTGCCGGTGACGGTGGTGGAGCTGGTGGACCGCATCCTTCCGGTAGAAGACCCGGAGATTTCCGAGTTCGCGCTGAAGGCGTTCCGCAAGCAGGGGATGACCCTGATGACGGGCGCGCAGGCGACGGGAGTCTCAGGCGGAAAGGCGCAGGTGCGGACCGCCGACGGCGAAACCGTGACCGTGGACGCCGACAGGACCATCCTGGCGGTCGGTATAACCGGCAATGTCGAGGACCTTGGCCTGGAAGGCACGGGCGTCCGGGTGGAGGCCGGTCATGTCGTCGTCGATGAATGGCTGCGGACGGACGAGCCGGGCGTCCATGCCATCGGCGATCTGGTCGGGCCGCCCTGGCTCGCGCACAAGGCCAGCCACGA
>JAJECZ010000503.1 GCA_022821735.1 Alphaproteobacteria bacterium
CGCATCCGCCTGTCGTGGAAGCGCACCGGGAGGGACGAGGCCCGCATCCTGCTGGCCCGGCTGGAGCAGGCGTGGGACGCGGCCGTCGCCAGCGGCTCGGCTCACACGATGCTCCGGGTGCTGCGCTTCCAGGCCGAGATCACCGGGCTTACGGGGCCGGCCGGTGCCAACCAGGCCCGGCTCTGGCCGCTGCCGCATGAGGACGAGTTCGGCGAGATCGAGGCCGGGGAGGCGCAGGAGGCCGGAACCGAGCCCGGACCCCTGGCAGAGGCCGTGCGCCGGGGGCGGGAGCGGGCCGAACGCGCGCTCGCGCGGCACCGCGAGAGCCGGGAGGAGATGGAGGCGCAGGAGGGCTTCGACGGGGCCGCGCATGAGGAGGTTGCCCGCAGGCTCGCCGGGGCCGTCGAGGAGCGGATGCGTCTGCCCGTCAGCTTCGAGACCCCTGCACCGCCCCCGGACGGTCTGCCGCTCGCCGACGACCCGCCCGAGGAGACCTACGAGGACGACCCGTGGCGCGGCGGCGACCCGCCCGGCCACGAAGACAGGATCGACGACAACAGGGCGGACGGCGCCGAGCATGACTGGCTCTACCAGCGCCGCAACGGCTACGCCGAAATCTACGACCCCTGGTCGCCGGAGGAGGTCGAGCGGCGCAGGCAGGACCGGCTCAAATTGGAAGAGCGGCGCTGCGGCAACGACCCGTTCGACGAGGACGACGAGGACTGGGACGATGATGACGAGGACTGGCCGGAGGCGCCGCTCACGCCCCCGACCATGACACAACATGACATTTCATGACACTTCGCAAAGGGTGCCGCTGCCCGACGCACAACCGTCACCCCGGCCTCCGGGCCGGGGACCATCCCTGACTCTCACGGCAGCTTCAGCGGTAGAGCTTGCTCTCCGCCAACCGCGGCGGCATCGGGAGCCAGGGATGGACCCCGCTTTCGCGGGGGAGACGAAAAAGAACTTCGGGCCGGGGCGGATCATGACATTTCATGACATCTTGCAGGAGGTCCCGCTGCCCGGCGAGGCCGTATCCGACGAAAGCGCATGGAACGCAGGCTGGCGCGCAACACCCGGCAAGTCCGACCCGTCACGCGGTCGGCAGGGCGTAGTCCTTGAAGTCGTCGCGCAGCTTGGTCTTCAGCAGCTTGCCGGTGGCCGTGTGCGGAAGCTCGTCCACGAAGACGACATCGTCCGGCTTCCACCATCTGGCGATCTTCCCCTCGTACCAGTCGAGAAGTTCGGCCTTTTCCAGCTTCGCGCCGTCTTCCCTGACCGCGATCAGCAGCGGCCGTTCGTCCCAGTGCGGATGAGCGACGGCGATCACGGCCGCCTCCACGACCTGAGGATGATCCACGGCGATGTTTTCGAGGTCGATGGAGCTGATCCATTCGCCGCCGGACTTGATGACATCCTTCGTCCGGTCCGTGATGCGCATGTAGCCGTCGCCGTCGAGCGTCGCCACATCGCCGGTGGAGAACCAGCCGTCGCCGGTATGGGCGTCCGACACGTCCTGCCTGTGGTAGGCACTCGCGATCCAGTAGCCGCGCACCTGCAGATCGCCGAAAGCGACCCCGTCGCGGGCCAGTTCCCCGCCGTCCTCGCCGACGATGCGCATGTCCACGCCGAAGATGGGCCGGCCCTGCTTCTCGGCCAGGTCGAGCCAGGCACTCTCCTCGAGGTCCCCATGCTTGGCGAGCGGCGTGTTGACCGTGCCGAGCGGAGACATCTCGGTCATGCCCCAGGCATGGCGGACGGTTGCGCCGTAGTCGCGCTTGAAGGTCTCGATCATCGAGCGGGGCACGGCGGAGCCGCCGATCACGACGTTGGTGAGCGGCCGGATGTTCTTGCCGGACCGCTTGAGATAGTCGAGCAGCATCAGCCAGATGGTCGGCACTGCCGCCGTCATGGTCACGCCTTCGCCGGTAATCAGCGCCTGGACGTTCTCACCGTCGAGATGCGGACCCGGCAATGCCAGCTTCGCGCCCGCCATGGTCGCCGCATAGGGAATGCCCCAGGCGTTGGCGTGGAACATCGGAACTACGGGCATAACCGTGTCGCGCGCGGAGATATTCATGCAGTCCGGCCCGATGGAGGCATAGCTGTGCAGGATGTTGCCGCGATGGCTGTAGAGCACCCCCTTCGGATTCCCGGTCGTGCCCGAGGTGTAACAGAGCGAGGAGGCGGTCCGCTCGTCAAAACTGGGCCAGGAGAACACCGGGTCCTGGGCGGCGACGAGGGCGTCGTAGGAGATGAGGTCGAAATGCTCGCTCTCAGGCAGGCCCGCTTCGTCGCAGAGCACGACGACCGTTCGGACCGTATCGGCGATATCGGCGGCGAAGCTGTCCAGCAGGGGAACGAAGCCCGCCTCGACGAACAGCACGCGGTCGTTTGCATGGTTGACGATATAGGCGAGCTGCTCGACATAGAGCCGCGGATTGATGGTATGGCATATGGCGCCGATCCCCGACACGGCGTAGTAGATCTCGAAATGCCGCCTCGTGTTCCATGCCAGCGTGCCGACCGTATCGCCGAAGCCGACGCCGAGCTCGCCGAGCGCGTTGGCGAGCCGCTTCGCCTCGGCCTGCGCGTCGGCATAGCCGTAGCGGTGCAGGCCGCCTTCGACATTGTGCGTCACGATCTCCGCCCCGCCGTGATATTCGGCGGCGAAATCGATCAGGGACGAGATCAGCATGGGCCGGTCCATGATCAATCCGAGCATCGGTGTTATTCCTCCCGCAGAAGACGCTTGCCGCCGGCCTTTATAGCGGTGCCGGGCGGCGAACGGGAGCGATGCGATGCCACTGCTTGAGGTCGAGAACCTCCGGGTCGAGTTCCCGACGCGGCGCGGCGTGCTGGTTGCGGTGGACGATATCTCCTTCGCGATAGAGGAGGGCGAGGTGCTGGGCGTGGTCGGCGAGTCCGGCGCCGGCAAGTCGCTGACCGGCATGTCGATCATCGGCCTGCTGGAGCCGCCGGGACGAATTGCGGACGGGCGCATCCGCCTCGCCGGCCAGCGCATCGACAACCTCGCCCCGGAAGCCATGCGCCGCATTCGCGGCAAGCAGATCGGCGCCGTGTTCCAGGACCCGCTGACCAGCCTCAACCCGCTCTACACCATAGGCCGCCAGCTCACCGAAACGATTACGACCCACCTCGACCTCGGCGAGCGGGCGGCGCGGGCCCGCGCGCTCGAATTGCTGTCGGAAGTCGGCATTCCGGCCGCCGGGCGCCGTATCGACAGCTACCCCCATGAATTTTCAGGCGGCATGCGCCAGCGCGTGGTGATCGCGCTCGCGCTCGCGGCCAATCCGCGGCTGCTCATCGCCGACGAGCCCACGACCGCGCTCGATGTTTCGATCCAGGCGCAGATCATCGCGCTCCTCAAGCGCCTCTGCCGGGAGCACGGCACGGCGGTGATGCTGGTGACGCACGATATGGGCGTGATCGCCGAGACAGCGGACAGGGTGGCGGTGATGTATGCCGGGCGGATCGCCGAGATCGGCCCGGTGCGCGACGTCATCCAGGCGGCGCGCCACCCCTACACGGAGGGCCTGATGGGCTCGATCCCGTCCATGGCGGAGCGCCGGGACCGGCTGGTCCAGATCGAGGGCGCGATGCCGCGCCTGACCGAGATTCCCGCCGGTTGCGCCTTCGGGCCGCGCTGTCCGAAGGTTTTTGCGCGCTGCCGCAGCGAACGCCCGGACTTGGTGGAGACGGACGGCTCCAACCGCGCGGCATGCTGGCTCTACAATGGCGGATAAGGGGCCGGGCTATGGCGACGGCCGGGTGATGGCGTAAAGCTCGACCTGCCGGGACTTGCCCTTCAGCGCCGCCGCCGGCATGGCTTCGCTCTCGGTGCCGGCGGGCAGGGTGGTCAGGGCCAGCGCCTCGGCGGAGGCGAGGAAATCGCGGTCGAAATCCCGGCATGACTGCTCGATCCGCGCGGTGGTGTTGACCGTGTCGCCGAGCAGCACGATCTCCAGCTTGCTGTCGCCGATTTCGCCGGCCACGACCGGCCCCGCATGCAAGGCGGCGCGAAAGGCGGGCAGCACGCCGAAACGGCTCCGGTATTCATCCCCCCGCGCTGCAATCCGGGCGCGCAGGCGGAAGACGACCTCCACCGCATCCGAGAGGTCCCGGGTCTTGTCGAGGCGCCAGGTGACGATGGCCTCGTCGCCGACATACTGGTAGATCGCGCCCCCGCTGCCCTCCAGCGCCGCGCCGACGTCATAGACGAACCGGTTCACCAGCTCGAGAAACCGCGTGGCCCCGATGCGCTCGGCGATCGCGGTGGAGCCGACCAGGTCGAGGAACAGGAGGGCGCGCTGCTCTTCCCGCGGCGTGTGGTAGCGCCCCAGCAGGAAGTTGCGGAACACGCCGGGGCCGATCAGGCGGTTGAGCGTCAGGCACGACACCACCGCAAAACCGACGGCAAACGAGAACAGGACGATCCACCACAAGTCGGCCTCCGGGAGCACGACGCCGCCGGCGCTCCAGAACCAGTGGCGCGACAGCTGCGTCGCGATGAAGATCCATGCGCACCAGACGGCAAGCCGGACCGCGATGAAGCGGGCAAAGGGCCAGCGCCGGAAGCCGATGCCGAGCGGGCTGGTCACGTAGAACAGTTCGAAGGAGAAGATCGGCAGCCCGATTATCGCGGCGGTGCCGACCGAGCCCCAGGCATTGTACCAGGAAAAACCCGCCTGCAGGGTTGCGCCGAACAGGACGCTGGCCGCGAAAATCGCCAGCATGGTCGCCCCCATCAGGCGCAAGCGGGACAGAATGGCGTCTCGGCTTATCGGCTCGGGGCTGGTGCGGGGCATTTTGCGTAACCGGCAAGCGCCGGGCAGGGCGGGTTCCGGAACAGCCTGCGGGCGACCGGCCTTCCAGTCAACGGTTTGGCGCAAGCCATGACAAGGGGGAGACATCCGGGCTAGGCTCCCGCCCTGCAACCGATCTTGAGAGGCTTCCAGGATGCGACTCCGAACAGCTGCGGCGGCGATCGCCGCGACGATGGCCATGGCGATGCCCGCCGGCGCCAAGACCTTCACCTGGTCGTTCCAGGGCGACGCGCAGGCGCTCGACCCCTATGTGCTGAACGAGACCTTCACGCTGGGCCTGCTCGGCAACGTCTATGAAGGGCTGATCCGGCGCGGTCCCGACCTGGACATTCAGCCTGCGCTCGCCGAGCGCTGGGAGATCGTCGAGCCCAACCGGTGGCGCTTCTATCTGCGGCAGGGCGTCGTCTTCCACAACGGCAACCCCTTCAACGCCGACGACGTGATCTTCTCCGCCGACCGCGTGCGGGCCGAGGGGTCGGACCTGACCACCCGCATCGCCAAGAGCGTCAAGGTCGAGAAGGTCGATGACTACACGGTCGATTTCGTGACCGACGGCCCCAACCCGATCCTGCATTCGGAATGGGCGACCTGGTACATCATGGACAAGGAGTGGTCGGAAGCGAACAACGCCGCAGCGCCGACCTCGCTTGCCGAAGGCACGGATAATTTCGCCGCCTTCAACGCCAACGGCACCGGGCCGTTCAAGGTGGTCAAGCGCGAGACCGACATCGAGACCGTGCTCGAGCCCCATGACGGCTGGTGGGACACGCCGAAGCACAACCTGACCCGCGTGGTGTTCAAGCCGATCGGGTCCGACGCCACGCGCGTCGCAGCCCTGCTCTCCGGCGAGATCGACATGGCCTATCCCGTTCCGGTGCAGGACATCAAGCGGGTGGACGGCAATGACGGCACCTCGGTGCTGATCGGCCCCGAACTGCGTACGATCTTCCTCGGGCTCGACATCGCCCGCGACGAGCTTCTCTATTCGAGCGTCAAGGGCGCCAATCCGTTCAAGGATGTGCGGGTGCGGCAGGCCTTCTATCACGCGATCAATATCGACGCGATCCGCAAGAAGGTAATGCGCCGCCTGTCCGATCCTTCGGCGCTGATGATCTCACCGAAGCTGTTCCCCCACGCGCCCGGCATCGAGCGCCTTGCCCACGACCCCGAAAAGGCGAAATCGCTGCTGGCGGAAGCCGGTTACGCGGAGGGGTTCGAGGTCGGCATGAACTGCCCCAACAACCGCTATGTCAATGACGAGCAGATCTGCATCGCCATTTCCTCGATGCTCGCCAAGGTCGGCATCACGGTGAATCTGGTGGCGGAGCCGAAGGCGCTCTTCTTCAAGAAGATCCTGGGGCCGAACTACGACACCAGCTTCTTCCTGCTCGGCTGGACGCCGGGTTCGTTCGATAGCTGGAACGTGCTCTACAACCTGCTGAATTGCCGGGAGGAAACCGGACGCGGCAAGTTCAATGTCGGCGGCTACTGCAACAAGGAAGTCGATGCGCTGACCGACAGGATCAAGGTCTCTACCGATGAGGCGGAGCGCAACGCGATGATCGCGAAGGCATACGAGATCGCCGCATCGGAAGTGGGGACGATTCCCCTTCATCAACAAGGCCTTGCATGGGGCAAGAGCGACTCCGTCGAGCTCGCCCAGCGCGCCGACAACCAGTTCATGCTCTACTACGTCGTGAAGAAGTAGGCGCCGGCGGGGGAGGGCAGGGCCTTGCCGCCGGCCCTCCCCATGCCCAGATGGCTCCTGCCATGACGGACGCCCTCTTCAAGCTCTACACGCGCGACATTCTCCGCCTAGCCGGGGGAATTTCGCGGGTGGGCCGTCTGGAAGAAGCCGACGGCGAGGCGACATGCACGAGCCGGCTCTGCGGCAGCACGATGACCGTCGGAATTGCGGTGGAAGAGGGCCGCATTGCGGACTATGCCCAGCGCATCCAGGCCTGCGCGTTCGGCCAGGCGTCGGCCGCGCTGTTCGCCGAAACGGCGCCCGGCCGCAGCGCCGGGGAGGTCGAAGCCGGGCGCGCCCAGGTGGAGGCTTTCCTCAAGGGCGGAGCGGCGCCGGAAGGGGTCTGGAGCGAATTCAGGCGCCTTGAGCCGGTGCGCGAGGTA
>JAJECZ010000105.1 GCA_022821735.1 Alphaproteobacteria bacterium
CCCCCTCACCCGTCCTCTCCCCGCAAGCGGGGAGAGGGGATTTCACGCTGCCGTCACTCCCGCGAAGGCGTCCCGGGGCGGGACGCCGTGCGTCCTGTGGATATCTTGCTTTCCGGGGGTTGCAATTCGGGAAAATAAGCCCTAATTATCCGTCAACACAAGGATAAAACAGGAACTATGACCTGGTGAACCGAGCCGCCTTGCGGCCATGCGACGGGATTTGGGCGACTGAAAGCGCCGGGGGTGGCAGACGGGGAAGCTGCGCGCGCCGGCCGGGGGCGGGCGCGCAATGTTCCGTTGGAGAAGACAGCAGGGCCGGGCGCGGCCGGGGAGGAACGGATGGCGGATGAATTGACCGAGCGCAGACGGGGCCGGCCCGTCGGCCAGGACCTGCGCCGCCGGGCGGTCGCCGCGGTGCTGGAGAAGCGGATGACCGGCCGGGCCGCGGCCCGGCTTTTCGAGGTGGGCGAGACCAGCGTCTGGCGGTGGATCCGGCGCTACCGGCGGCGCGGCCACCTGCGCGACGACCCGAAGAGCGGCGGCCCGTCGCGGACCGAGCCGGAGCGGGAGCGGATTTTCCGCCTTCTGGAGGAGCGGCCGGACCTCTCCGTCCGCGCGCTGCAGCGGGCGCTTGCCGCCGAGGGCCTCCTCTTCGGCGCGACCACGCTGCACCGCTTCCTGAAACGCCACGGCCTCCAGCGCGGCCGCCGCCTCGCATGGCGCCGCAAGCCCGCCCCGAACGCCGCCGCCCGCGCCTGACGGCGGGCGCGCGCGCCTCCAACCCTCATCCTGAGTAGCCGTCCTTCGATACGCGCCGCCCTTCGCAGGGCGAAGGCCGGTGCTACTCAGGATGAGGGATGCCGCGCTCGCCCCCAAACCCTCATCCTGAGTAGCCGACCGGAGAGCCTGTCCTGAGCTTGTCCAAGGGGAGGCGTATCGAAGGACGGCCAGCGGGGACGCCGCGTCCCCTTCGACAAGCTCAGGACAGGCTCTCGATACGCGGCTGGCGCCGCTACTCGGGGATGAGCGACTGTGAAGGGGCCGGGGCGACGAGGTAGAGCGTCAACCGGACAGCAATGGCCCGCTGCCGGACAGGGCCTGCCGGGAAACCGTGGCCGGGGGCCGGCGATGCGCTTATGATGGACCGCGCAACGGCTGAGGAGGAACGCGCATGAGCGAGGCGATCAGGGTTTTCTGGCGGCCCGGCTGAACCAGCTGCCTCAGAACCAAGGAGTTCCTCTCGGTCCGTGGGATCGAGTTCGACAGTATCGACGTGACGACCCACCCGACCGGCATGGACATGCTGCGCGAACTCGGCGCGCGCTCGATCCCGGTGGTCTCGCGCGGCGGGGATTTCGTCTTCGCCCAGGCGATCTCGGACGTGGTGGCCTTCCTCGGGCTCGACGAGGATGTGGGGCCGGAGCTGTCCATGCCCGAGCTGGCGGCGAAGCTCGACATGGTGCTCGCCGCCGCCGCGCGCTATGTGGCCCAGGTGCCGGACGACCGGCTCGGCGACAAGCTGCCCGGCCGCGACCGCGCCTACCGGGTCCTGTTCCACCACATCTTCAACATTGCGGACGCAACGATCTCCGCGATGGAGAGCGGAGAGCCCGTCAACTACGAGGCGCTGACCGCGCCGCCGCCCGACGACATGAAAACCGTGGCGGACATCGTGGCCTATGGCGAGGAGGTACGCGCGCGGGTCGCCCGCTGGTGGGAGTCGGGGCCGAAACCGGACCCGGTGGACACCTATTACGGCGCGCACGCGCTGCATGAGGTGTTCGAGCGCACCGTCTGGCACCCGGCCCAGCATGTCCGGCAGCTGATGCTGATCCACGAGATGCTCGGCATCGAGACCGACGGCCCGCTCGGCGCCGGGGACTTCCGCGGCCTGCCGCTTCCCGAGCAGGTCTGGGACGGCTGAGCGCGGAGACGCCGCCGCCGGCCGCGCCCGTCCCCTTCCGGGAAGCGCTTGCGGCCTGGACTAGGATCGGGTTCGCCAGTTTCGGCGGGCCGGCGGCGCAGATCGCCCTCATGCACCGCGTGGCGGTGGAGGAGAAGCGCTGGCTCGACGAGCCGCGTTTCCTCCATGCGCTCAATTTCTGCATGCTGCTGCCGGGGCCGGAGGCGCAGCAGCTCGCCACCTATACCGGCTGGCTGCTGCACGGCATACGCGGCGGGCTGGCGGCGGGCATCCTGTTCATCCTGCCGGGCGCGGTCGTGATGGCCGCGCTGGCGGCGGTCTATGCACTCTACGGGCGGCTGCCGGCGGTCGAGGCGGCCTTCCTCGGCGTCAAGGCGGCGGTGCTGGCGCTGGTGGTGGAAGCGCTGCTCCGGATCGGCGCGCGGGCGCTCAGGGACGGTTTCGCCTGGCTGCTGGCCTGCGGGGCGTTCGCCGCGCTCTTCCTGTTCGACATTCCCTTTCCGGCCGTCATCGCCGCGGCGGCGCTGCTGGGCGGCGCGACGGCGTTCCTTCGCAGGAGGACCGAAACCGAAGAGACGGCCCCGGCCCGGCCGCCGGCCGCGCCCGGCACGGGCAGGCTGGCGCTCATCCTGCTCGCCGCCTGGCTGCTGCCGACAGTTGTTCTGCTCGCCTGGCTCGGCGGCGGGCATGTGTTCTCCGGCATCGCCGTCTTCTTCTCGAAGATGGCGGTGCTGACCTTCGGCGGCGCCTATGCCGTGCTCTCCTGGGTGGCGCAGGAGGCCGTCGCCGCGCGGGGCTGGCTGGCGCCGGGCGAGATGCTGGACGCGCTCGGGCTCGCCGAGACGACGCCGGGGCCGCTTATCCTCGTGGTGGAATTCGTCGGCTTCCTCGCGGCATGGCGGGAGGCGGGCGCGCTCGATCCGCTCGTCGCGGGGCTGCTGGGCGCGGGGCTCACGCTATGGGTCACCTTCGCGCCCTGCTTCCTGTTCATCTTCGCGGGCGCGCCGCATGTCGAGCGGCTGCGCGGCCGGCCCGGACTGCAGGCCGCGCTCGCCGGCGTGACGGCCGCCGTGGTGGGCGTGATCGCCAACCTCTCGGCCTGGTTCGCGCTCAATGTGCTGTTCGCCGAGGGCGCCCGCGCGCAAGCGGGCCCCGTCTCCGTCTATCTGCCGGACCCGACCAGCCTCGACCTCAAGGCGCTCGCGCTGGCCGCCCTCGCCGCCATTGCGCTCTTCGTGCTGAAGCTCGGCGCATTCCGCACCCTCGCCCTCGCCGCGCTCGCCGGCCTCGCGCTCTTCGCCGCGGGCGTCTGAGCCGTCAGCGCGCCTGCCGGGCGGCAATCGCGTCGGCGATGCGGAGCACGGCCTTGGCGCGTTCGGCGACCGGCACGTCCACCATCTTGCCGTCCACCGTGATCGCGCCCTCGCCGCGCGCCAGCGCCTCGTCATAGGCCTCGATGATGCGCCGGGCCTCATCGACCTCCTGCCCGGTCGGGCCGAACTCCTCGTTGCAGACCCGTACCTGGTTCGGGTGGATGCAGGACGCGCCGCAGAGGCCCATCTTCTTCGACCGGCGGACGATGCGCCGGAAGCCCTCGATGTCGCGGAACTCGGCGATGGAGCCGACGAAGCCCATCGGCAGGATGCCGGCCTCCCGCGCGCAGGCGACCACCTGCTGCTTCAGGCCGTAGAGCGTCTCCTCGTCGGCGGTCATGCCCATGGAGAGGCCGAAATCCTCCGAGCCCAGCGACAGCGAGACGCTGCGCGGGTCGGCATGGGCGATCTCGCGCAGGTTAAGATAGCCCTTCGCCGTCTCGACGGCGATGCAGAGCCGGATTTGCCCCGCCGGGATGCCGCGCTCGGCCTCCAACTCGGCGACCGTCTGGCTGAGCGCGATCACATGCTCGGCGCTGTCCACCATCGGGCAGAGCAGGCCGGTCAACTCCGGGATGACGATGGCCTCCAGATCCCGCACCGCCAGCCGCCAGGGCCGGTTGATGCGCACCAGCGTGTCGATGCCCTGCGAGGCGAAGCCGCGCACGATGTCCGGCGCAGCGGCGCGGGCGGCCTCCTTGGCATTGGCCGCGACGGAGTCCTCGAGGTCGAGGATCAGCCCGTCGGCCCCGACGCCCGGACCCTTCTCGATGAACTTCTGCGCCGTCGCCGGGATGAACAGCAGCGAGCGCCAGACGGGCAGGCTCATATCGTCCCCTCCTCCTTGAGCCGGTCGAGGTCCAGGCCGAGAGCGCCCAGGATTTCCTCGTTATGCGCGCCGATCTCGGGCGCGGGCGTGCGGATGGCGCCCGGCGTGCCCGAAAGGCGCGGAATGACATTGTGCATCGGCAGGCGTCCGAGCTCACCGTCCGGCAGGTTGACGATCACGCCGCGCTCCTGCGCATGGCGGTCTTCCTTGAGTTGCCCGGCGGAATAGATCGGCCCCGCCGTCACGCCTTCGCGCTCGAAGACCTCCATCGCTTCGGCCATCGTGCGCTCCGCGATGAAGCCGCCGACGATGGCATCCACCTCCTCGCGGTTTTCCGAACGCGCCGCCTGGGTGTTGTAGCGCGGGTCGTCGCACATGTCGGCGCGGCCGATGGTGCGGAAGATGCGCATCGCCATCGACTGCATGGAGCCGCTCATGGCGATCCACTCGCCGTCCTTCGTCCGGTAGGCGTTGCGCGGCGAGGTGGTGTTGGAGGCGTTGCCGAGCCGTGCCGGCGCCGTGCCCGTCGCGCTGTGGATCGCGGCGTCCGGGCCCAGGATGGACACCAGCGGCTCAAGCAGGGAAAGGTCGATCACCTGGCCTTCACCCCCTTTCAGCTCGACTTCCCGGAGCGCCACCATCACGCCGAACGCGCCGTAGAGCCCGGCCACATTGTCGGCGAGCGCGAGCGGCGGCAGGGCCGGCGGCTTGTCGGGAAAGCCGTTCTTGTAAGCGAAGCCGGACATCGCCTCGACCAGCGTGCCGAAGCCCGGCTTGTGGGCGTAGGGGCCGGTCTGGCCGTAGCCGCTGACCCGCGCGACGACCAGCTTCGGGTTGCGCGCGAGCAGGACGTCGGGCCCGAGGCCCATCCGCTCCAGCGCGCCCGCCTTGAAGTTCTCGACCAGCACCTGCGCCGTCGGCAGGAGCTCCAGCAGGACTTCGCGGCCCTTCTCGCTGCGGAGGTTCAGCGAGATGCTCTTCTTGTTGCGCGCATATACCTTCCAGCTGCAGGCGACCCCGGCGGCGGTCCAGTGGCGCAGCGCATCGCCTTCGGCCGGGTCCTCGACCTTGACGACCTCCGCGCCGTGGTCGGCGAGCACGTGGGAGATCGCGTTGCCGGCCACGAGCCGGGAGATGTCGAGAACGCGCACGCCTTCCAGCGCGCAGGGGGCGTCGGGCCGGTAGTCGAGGTCCATGGGAGGGCATATCCGCGTCGGGAACGCAGCCGATGGTGCGCCATCGCCCCGCCCCCGGCAAGGCCCGGCTGCCCTTCGATACGCGCCCGCTGGCGCGGACGCTACTCAGGGTGAGGGAAAACCTGTCCTGAGCTTGTCGAAGGAGCCTGTCCTGAGCTTGTCGAAGGGGACGAGGGCGGAACTCGGACAACCCCCTCATCCCGAGTAGCGGCGAAGCCGCGTATCGAGGGACGGCCGGGCTTCCGTTTCAGCCTTGAACGGCTTGCTCTAATACGTGCCGGAATCGCCCCAGTGATGGTGGTCCATGGCCGAATGGGAGGCCGCGCCCGCGAAAAACGACTCCGAAGCGGCGCCGTGGCTCAGATGGTCGTGGGCGGCGACAAGGCCGGCGGATGCCAGGACGGCGTCGCCTCTTTCCATTTTCCTGTAATCGCGGGACGCGAGGACGAACAGCAGAACGGCTATCGCGACAATGGCAATTGCGAACCCCATGGGCCGTCTCCCGACTTGCTGCCGACATTGAATTATCGCTCTCGACGGCGCCTTCGGCAAGTGCCTACCGCCCCGGCTCCAGCGCGGCGCGGACGGTGCGCAGGCGGCGGAGCAGGAGAACTATGGCAAGCAGGCAGAGGCAGGCGCCGCCGAGCACGGGCCAGGAGAGGCCGATGCGGTCCGCGAGCGCGCCCATGGCAAGCGCGCCGAGCGCCGGGCCGGCGCGGAAGGTGAGCCCGTAAACGCTCAGCACCCGGCCCAGCATGTCCGACGGCGTGACCATCTGGATGAGGCTCTGCGCGCCGACGCCCATGACCAGCATGGCGAAGCCGGCGGTCGCCAGCGCGGCGAGCGCAAGGTGGAAATCGCCGATGACGGAAAACAGCGCCACCATCGCCGCATGGACCCCCGCCCCGGCGAAGACGATGACGGGCAGGCCCCGCCGGCTGCCCCGCTGCGCCAGCCAGAGGCCGCCTGCGAGCGCGCCCAGCCCGTTGGCGGCGACCAGCATGGAGAAGCCTTCCGCGCCGCGCTCGAACACGACATCGGCGAAAGCGGGCAGCAGTTCGACATAGGGCCGCACCAGCAGCGCCCCGGCCAGCAGCAGCAGGATCAGCGGACCGACGCCGGCATGGCGGCCGATATGGCGGAAGCCCTCGCCGATCTCGGCAAAGAGGCCCCGGCGTTCGCGGCCGGTCTGCAGGCCCGGGGCGAGCCGCAGCATCGGCAGCACGGCAAGGAAGGCGGCGAAGGTCGCCATGTTGCACAGGAACGCCCAGCCCGCGCCGGACACCGGCCCCAGATGCAGCAGCAGCGGCCCGGCCAGCGTCGGCCCGATGAAGCGCGCGCTGTTCCATCCGACCGAATTGACCGCGACCGCCGAGGGAATGTCCTCGCGGCCGACCAGCGACGGCACCAGCGACAGGCGCGCCGGCTGGGCCACCGCCGTCGCCGCGCCCAGCAGGAGCGTGAGCAGGAAAAGCGATTCGGGCGTTATCAGGCCCGTGACCGTCAACAGGCCGAGCGCGAGCGCCTGCACGCAAAGCAGGCTGTGCATCGCGGCGATGATGCCGAGCCGGCTGAGGCGGTCGGCCACCGCCCCGGCGAAGGGGCCGAGCAGGATGGACGGCAGGAATTCAGCCGTGGCGACCAGGCCGAGAAAGAGCGCGGATTCGGTCAGCTCCCAGGCAAGCGCGCCGACGCCGGTGCGCTGCATCCAGGTTCCGACCAGCGAGACGACGTTGCCGGTGAAGTAGAGGCGGTAGTTGCGGTTGGCGAAGACGCGCCTGATGCCGCTCCCCGCAGGGCGGGCGGCCATCAGTCCAGCCGGTAGCCCTGCCGGCGAAGAAAGGCGCCGAAGTCCTCGCGTTCGGTGTGCGAGACCTGGCGGGCCTTGTCCTCGGACCAGCCGTAGAAGGCGGCCTCGCCATAGCGGTCCAGATCGCGCTGCTTGTCCGCCGGAATGCTGTAAACCGCGTCGCGGCGGCGGTCATAGGCGTCGATGCCGGCGGCCAGCTTGCCGTCGTCATAGCGGTCGGTATGGACCGTGACCGAGGGCGGCACCCGCATGGAGATATAACCCTGGGCCGCCGGCCAGCCGACGCAAAGCCCGGCGACCGGGAACACCCATTCGGGCAGGCCCAGCAGTTCGCCGATCCGGAAGGAATGGTTGCGCACGACGCTGATCGGGCAGCAGCCGAGGCCCATCGCCTCCGCCGCGAGGATGAAGGTCTGCATGGCGAGCGCCGCGTCCACCGTGGGGTTGAAGGCGGCGTCGAAATGGTCGTTGGCGAAGGGCTTGCCCCGCAGCCCGCAGATGCGCCTGATCCGCCGCCCGTCGCCGCACCACACCATGAACGCCGGCGCCGTGCCGATCCACGGCATGCTCGGGATGAGCGCCGCGACCTCCGCCCGGAGCGCCGGGTCGGCCACCCGCACGACCGAGGCCTGCTGCAGGTCGGACTTCGCGCTTGCGGAGAAGGCGCAGGCGAACAGCAGGTCGAGCATGTCCTCCGGGACCGGCCGGTCGGCGTAGCGGCGGTGGGTGCGCCGGTCGAGGATCGCCGCGAGCGGTCCGTCCGCCGGCAGGTCCGCGCCGCCGGGCGTCTCCGGGCCGTAACGCTTCGTGACCAGATCGGCCAGGGTATCGGGCATGGGGTTCCTCTCCGCGTCGCGCCGGAAACGAGCCTACGCCCCCCGGACCGGCTGCGGAAGGCGGCTCGACCCCTTGCGCCGGGCGGAAGGGCCGGCGCAGACTCACGCCTCTCGGCCCGAGACATCGGAAAGGCGCTTCACCCGTGACCGACGGCATCCGTTCCGGCCTCGCCCAGTATGGCGACGCCGGGCTCTCCTTCTTCCTGCGCAAGGCGTTCATCAAGGCGATGGGCTATTCCGACGAGGCGCTCGAACGGCCCATCGTCGCCATCACCGACAC
>JAJECZ010000464.1 GCA_022821735.1 Alphaproteobacteria bacterium
GCTGCCCGTCGCGCCGAAGCAGGGCTCGATCTACGAGAACCAGAAGACGCTCACGGGCCGGTTCTTCGAGCAGTTCGAGGAAGTCGCCTGAGACGGACGGGAGACGCGCCGGTGACCGAACGCTTCTGCAATCTCGACCGGCTGCTCCACCTGATGGACAGCCGGGGCGTCGATGCCGTGCTCGCGGCCTCGCCCAACAATGTCTACTGGCTCTCCGGCTTCAACCTGCCGGCGCACAAGTCCGACGAGCCGCGCCCGCTGGCCGTGCTGCTGTCGCGCGAGGCGCCCGAGGCGCCGGCGCTGGTGCTGCCCGACTTCTACCTGGGCGCGGTCGCCGCCGCATCGTGCTGGATCGACGATGTCCGCCCCTTCCGCGCCATCCTTCTTCCCTTCGACCAGCCTTCCCGCGGCAGGGCGGACCTCGACAGGTTCGTCGCCCCCCAGGACCGGCCCGGCTGGTTCCGGGGCGCTGCGGACCGCTATGCGCCGGACATGGTGGCGGCGCTCGACCGCGCCGTTGCCGATCTCGGCCTCGCCGGCAAGCGCATCGCGGCGGACGAGCCGAGGCTGGCGGCGCGCCTCGCGAACGTCGATGTCGAGGACGGCTACGCCCTCCTGATGTCCGCCCGCAGCATCAAGACGCCCGCCGAAGCGGAGCTGATGCGCGCGGCGACGGCCGTCAACCGCGCGGCCATCGAGGAAAGCATCGCCGCATGGACGCCCGGCATGACCTGGCGCGACCTGCGCGCCGCCTATCACGGTGCGGCGCTGGCGCGAGGCGGTTTCGTCCACGATCCGGGCGCGATGGTGCTGGCGAACGGCTCCGACAGCCCCGTGCCTGTCATCGCCTCGGAATCGGACGACTACGAGCTCGAAGCCGGAATGCGGATCATGTTCGACTGCCACGGCACGAAGGACCGCTACTGCTGGGACGGCGGCAAGACCTGGATCGTCGGCTCCGGCGGCGCGGAAGCGGCGCGCAAGCTGGCCCGGGCGACGGCCGATGCGATGGCGGAGATCGAGGCCCTCATGGTCCCCGGCGCGCGCATCTCGTCTCTGCAGGCGGCGGGCCGCGCGGTCTATCGCAAGCACGGGCTTTCGCTTGCCGACGACGCGCTGATCTTCTTCCACGGGCTCGGCCTCAGCCATCTCGACCAGGAGGTCGATGCCGAGGGCGCCGTCACCGGCGATTTCGCGGTCGAGGCCGGCATGGCGATCGCGACCCACATCTACTATCCGGGCGACCGGCGCGAGCGGATGTGGCTGGAGGACATCGCCCTTGTCGGAGAGGCGGGGCCGCCCGAATCGATCTTCGGCTGGGACTTCCTCCCGCACGGCCTGGACGGGTGATCGACCGCTTCCCGACCGTACGCTTCGTGGTGCGGCGCGGCCGGCTGCTGGTCGCTGCGGCGGGTGCGCTGCCCGTGCTGGCCGCCTTCCTCGGAATCGGGATCGAGGGCTGGCACTGGTTCTGGATGGCGGTCGGGCTGCTGGCCGGCGTCTGTCTGGCTTTCGTCGCCCGCCTGCTCGTCGAGCTGACAATCATCATCGCCGACATGCTGCTGCCCGAGTGAGCGGGACCGGCCTCATCGTTGTCGGCGGCGGCCTCGCCGGCCTCACCGCCGCCAACCGGGCCGCCGAGGGCGGGCTCTCCGTTCTGGTGCTGGAGCGCGGCGGGGATCCCGACTATTTCTGCAACTCCCGCATTGCAGGCGGCCTGCTGCACGTGGCGTTCCGGGACATGACGCGCCCGGCGGAGGAAATCCGCGCGTCCGTCGCGGAGTCGGTGGGCGGGGCCGGGGACCCGGCGACGGCGCTGGCGCCGCTTCTGGCCGAGGACGCCGGCAGGGTGCTGGCATGGCTCAGGGCCGAAGGCGGGGCCTTCGTGCGCGGCGGCGCGCCGGAGTTCATGCGCTGGGTGATGGCCCCGCCCCGCCGCCGCCGCGGCGGCCTCGACTGGAAGGGGCGCGGGCCGGATGCGCTGCTGCGCCGCCTCGCACGCAACCTCGCGGCGCGCGGCGGGGAGCTGCGCCTCGGCTGTCCGGCGGAGGCGCTGGCGGTGGAGGGCGGCAGGGTTGCGGGTGTCAGGACCGCCGCTGGAACCGAGCGGGCGTGCTTCGTGCTGATCGCGGACGGCGGCTTCCAGGACAATCCGGCTCTGGTCCGCCGCCACCTCTCGCCCGGGCCTGAGCGGCTGTTCAGGCGCGGAGCCGGGGCCGGGCGGGGCGACGGCATCGCCATGGCCGAAGCTGTGGGCGCGGCCACGGTCGGCATGGACCGCTTCTACGGCCATCTGCTCGGGCTGGACGCCTTCGGAAACGAGAAGCTCTGGCCCTATCCGACGCTTGATTCACTTGCCGCCGTGTCGCTGCTCGCGGACGGCCGGGGCCGGCGCTTCTGCGACGAGGGGCTCGGCGGCGTGTTCATGGCGAACGAACTGGCGCGGCTGGAGGACCCGGAAGGCGCGGCCGTCGTCTTCGACGACCGGCACTGGCGCGAGGACGCCGCAGACAACCGCTATCCGCCTGCTCTCAACCCGAGCTTCCCGGCGGCGGGCGGGCATGTATTCGAGGCCCCGACGATAGAGCGGCTGGCGGAAGACCTCTCCATGCCGGCGCTCGCCGAAACCGTCGAAGCCCACAATGCCGGCCGGCATGCGCCCGTCCGGACGCTGGACCGCTTCCCGGCGGAGCCGATAGCGGAGCCGCCCTTCCGCGCGATCCGCGCCGCCGCCGGCATCACCTACAGCATGGGCGGGATCGCCATCGACCGCGAGGCGCGCGTGCTTGACGGGGAGTCGCGGCCGATACCCGGCCTGTTCGCAGCCGGCTCCGCCGCCGGCGGCATGGAAGGCGGTCCCCGCGCCGCCTATCTGGGCGGCCTCGCCAAGGCCGTCGCCACCGGCCTGCGCGCCGCCGACGCCATGCTGGCGGAGCGTGACGGTTAGAGAGCCGTCACGGGGTCTCGCGCTCCAGGCGGTACCATTCGCCCGGATCGTTCCCGAACGGGAACATCACATGCTCGACGAAGGCCGGACGCTTCGACAGCCGCGCATACCATGACGCGATCTGCGGGAAGGCCGGCCGTTCGATTTCGAGGTTCAGATACCGATGGACCAGCGCCCCGAACGGAATGTCCGCCATCGTGAAACGATCGCCGACGACATGGCCGGTTCGGGCGAGGTGGTTGTCCAGAACGGCGAGGCCGGTTTCGGTCCGCGCCTGCAGGTCCTCGATCTTCCTGCGATCGCGAACCGCCGGCTCGGTCCTGACAAGGGCCCATGTCAGGTCGATGTAGGGCGGGTAGAGCGTGGTCTTGTGCCAGTCCATCCACTGGTCCGCGAGCGCATATCCCTCCTCGGACCG
>JAJECZ010000524.1 GCA_022821735.1 Alphaproteobacteria bacterium
TCGCCCCAATATCGCAACGCCTCGCGGGCCGCGTTGGTCCCCAGAACGGTCAGGGAGGTCCCGAGCCAGTTCAGGTCATCCAGTTTTCGCATGATCCTGGCTGCCAGTAACGGGACCCGCCCCAGACCGCGGGCGCGAAGGACTCGCGCGCGGTCGTCGAGTTGCTGGCGGAGCGCGGCGAGCCGGTCCCGAACCTCGGCTTTCCCAACCAGGAATTTCCGCAGCATTTCCTCGGTTTCGGGAGTGCGCCGACCGCAGGATTTTCTCGTGGAGCTTCCATGCGGCCGACGAATGAGGTATTCGATATTTCCCCGGCTTTCGAATTTCATCGATCCGCCGTAGCTGTGACGCGCCGTCCGGCGAGCGTCCCGGAACAGGTCGAACCGATCCCGGGCGTCCACGGCATCCCGGATGCTTTCATAACTCAACTGTATGATTTCACTCATTTTTGCCAACTTTGAACTCAATCACGACAATTATTGGCAAAAATGAGTGAAGGTCAACCATTCAGCATTAGCCCCTCGAACACGCGACAGGCCGCGTCATCGCGACGGGCTTCGCCTTCACCAGCCGGCCCCTCGCGGGCGCCCCTTTTCTTTGGGATTTACTGGACCTGCGAGGCTCTGTCTTCGGCCAGGCTGTATGAACCGTCTTGGTTGCGGACGAATAGCACTGTTTCACCGCCCGGATTGCCCAGCCGATGCTTCGGCAGAAAGACAGAGTATGTAGTCTCTTTCCAGCCCGGACAGGCGTCTCGCACATCGGCAGCCCGGAAACGCTCCGGCAATTTGCCGGAATGCCGGGCCTCGCGGATCCTGGTAATGAAACGGCGGCCCCGCCCAAGGGGTTCAGTCATGCGCCGTCTCTTTCTGCCTCCCTGCGATGGTGTCACGCAGGGTTTCGACCACGCCCTCGACGCGCGCCATTCGTTCGCGCAGATTGGCGATGTCGCGCCGCATTTCGCGTTGGCCCGGAACGATCGACAGGCCGAGAGCGATCCCTGTGCCGACGACCGCAACGATGATGACCGCCGTTTCGCCGCTCATGCCGTCCGTCCTCCTGTTCCCGAGCCCGTAACGCAATCCGGGCGCTCGACCGGGTTGGCGCAGGGCGAGCGGTCCGAACGGGTGGTCGGGGCGGCGAGATTCGAACTCGCGACCTTCTGCTCCCAAAGCAGACGCGCTGCCAGGCTGCGCTACGCCCCGCCGGGCGCCTGTCTTCTACTCCGCCGGCCCGCCGCCCGCAATCGGCGCGGCTGCCGGGCGCCCGCTGTCATCCGCGGCGGCCGGCCCCGGTCCGGCCCCGGCCGGGCGGTGGGCGCGCTCCAGGCCGTGGCGCTGCAGGAAGCGATGCACGGTGGAGGTTCCGAACACGAGGCCCTCGGCGGCCAGCCGGTCGCGGAGCGCGCGGATGCTGAGTCCCGGCGCCCTTTTCAGCAGGCGATGGATCCGCTCCCGCTCCGCCTCGATCCGCCACGACCGGCGGTCGCCGCCCTTCGGTTCGGGCCGCAGGTCGCCGTGCTCCCGGTAGCGCCTCACCCAGCGGGCGACGCTGCGCCAGTGTACGTCGAACTGCCGGCCCGCCGCCGCCAGACTCATCCCCTCCTCCAGCACCGCCGCGGCCGCCCGGCGGCGCAGGTCTTCGCCATAGGCTTTCCCCCGCGACCGCCTCTTCATCGATTCCGCCATCGCCCCTCCCCGGCGCCGTCGCGCGCCGCCCCGCTTCCGGTTTCGCCGCTGCGCCCGCCATGTTGGCCGTCGCGAATTACGACAGGCCGGTCGGTACCCCCATGCATACCCGCGGCCGGCGCGCGCACCTCTCCTGTCCGGCCCCGAGGCCGGTTTCGCCCTTGGAAATCCCGAGTAGCGCCCCAATGCGGCCCATGCCGCACGCGCTCAGCACCGTCAGGTCATCTGCCCGTTTGTTTCCAGTTTATACTGTTATAGAGGGCAATATAGACCATTCAGGCACAAAATCAAACTTTTTTCAGGAAAAAAAGCGTGTGACGGTCCTCCTCCGCCGGCACGGACGCCCGCAAAGCCCGCCCGAACCCGATCCGGGGCCGGCCCGTGGTACACTGCCGGAAACAGCAAGCGGGAGGCAGCCCATGTCCGTCGATGCAGCAGCGGTCGAGAGCCTCGATTACCGGCACAGCCCCCTGCCCGTGCGCGCCGGGCTCGCTGGCGCCCAGCAGCGCGCCTGGGCGCGGCTGGCGGAGCCGGGGGAGTGGTGGTCCGGCGCGGTGCGGGTCGCCATCGCCGAGGAGACCCGCGCGGCGATGCACTGCGCCTATTGCCGGGAGCGCAAGGCGGCGCTCTCGCCTTACGCCGTGACGGGCGCGCACGAGAAGGCGACGGACCTGCCGGACGTGCTGGTGGAGGTCGTCCACCGCATCCGCACCGACCCCGGCCGCCTGACCCGGCGCTTCTACGAGGAGGCGCTCGCCGGCGGCCTCGGCGACGCGGAATATGTCGAGACGGTGGGCGTCATGGCCACGGTCATCGCCGTCGACAGCTTCTGCGACGCCATGGGACTGCCGCGCCATGCGCTGCCGGCGCCGGTTGCGGGGACACCGCGCCGCCGGAGGCCGGCCGGCGCGAAGGAAGGGCTTGCATGGGTGCCGACCGTGGCGCCGGAAGACCTGACGGACGCCGAGGCAGGCATGTATGACGGCCTCTCGGCCGTGAACATCCACCGCGCGCTCTCGCTGGTGCCGGCGGAGGTCACAGGCTTCTTCGACATGGATTCGGAGCATTACCTGCCGGACGCGCAGCTCCGGGATTTCGGCACCGAATATCGCGCGCTCACCCATGCCCAGACCGAGTTCCTGGCGGGGCGGGTGTCGGCCATCAACCGGTGCGTCTATTGAACCACCAGCCATGCGGTGCTGCTCCGTGGGAGCGGCCAACATACCGGTGACGAATACGACCTGACGGCCATGGTGGAGGAGGGCGCGGCCGGCGGCGGCGTCGCGGCGGGAGAGGCGCTGGCGCGCTACGCCGAAGCCTTCTACGAGGACGGGAACGGCTTCGCGGCGGCGCGCGACCGGCTGCACGGGGAGATCGGCGGCGAGGCGCTGGTCGATGCCGCGGGCGTGCTCGCCATCTTCAACGCGGTCGTGCGCATAGCCGATGCGACGGGCATTCCGCTGGAAGAGGAGAAGGCCCGCATCTCCGCCGATTTCCGGGGCGCGCTCGGCATAGACGCCTATCCCGCGGCCGCGGGAAAGGTGTGAAGCGGCGATTTCCGCCTGTTCCCGGCGGCAAAGCTGTGGTTTGCTCCCGTGCCATGACCGAAATCGACGATCCCATCGCCTTCGAGCTGTTCAAGAACGCCATCTTCTCGATCGCCGACGAGATGGCGCTCACCATCTGCCGGACGACCTATTCCGGCGTGCTGCGCGACAATATGGACTTCTCCACCGCCTTCGCCGATGCCGAAGGGCGGCTGGTGGCCCAGGGGCTGACCCTGCCGGGCCATCTGGGTTCGATCCCGACCGCGCTCGCCACGGTGGTCGAGCGGTTCCGGGACGACATCCATCCGGGCGACGTGTTCTGCCTGAACGACCCGTTCGACGGCGGCATGCACCTGCCGGACATCTTCGTCTTCCAGCCGATCTTCCATGAGGGGCGCCGGCTGGCCTTCGCCTGCACCATCTGCCACCACACCGATGTCGGCGGGCGCGTGGCAGGCTCCAACGCCTCCGACTCAACGGAGATCTACCAGGAAGGGCTGCGCATCCCGCCGCTGAAGATGTTCGAGCGGGGCAAGCGCAACGAGACGCTCTGGACGCTGATCGAGAGCAATGTCCGCCTGCCGGTGCGGCTCGGCGGCGACCTGCGCGCCCAGCTCGCCGCCTGCCATATCGCGGAAGCCGCCTTCCTCGACCTCGTGGAGAAATACGGCGAGGCGCGCGTCGGCGTCTATATGGAGGCGGTGATCGACTATGCCGAGCGGCTGACACGCGCCGCGCTCAGCGAACTGCCGGACGGGAGCTGGTCGTTCGAGGACTGGATCGACGATGACGGCATCGATGTCGGCAAGCCGATCCGCCTGTTCGTCACCTTCACCAAGACCGGCGACTCGATGCACGCCGACTGGACCGGCTCGGCGGAGCAGGTGAAGGGCGCGATCAACAACACGCTCTCCTTCACCAAGGCGGCGACCTACTGCGCGGTGCGCTCGATCCTGCCGCCGGGCATCCCGAACAATGAGGGCGTGTTCCGCGCCATCGAGGTGACGGCCCCGCCCGGCACCATCGCCAACTCGGTGCTGCCGGCGGCCTGCGCGGCGCGCGGACTCACGGGCTTCCGCATGGTGGACTGCGCCTTCGGCGCGCTCGCGCAGTGCGCGCCGGACAAGGTGTTCGCCTGCTCCGACGGCGGCAACACGGGCGTGTCCATCGGCGGCTACGACAGCGAGCGCCGGCCCTTCATCTATGTCGATTTCGCCTGCGGCACCTGGGGCGGGCGGCCCTATGCGGACGGACTGGAGGGCAATTCCAACATGTTCGCCAACATGGCCTCGCACTCCGTCGAGGTCACGGAGGCGGAACAGCCGGTGCAGGTGCTGCGTTACGACCTCGTGGCCGACCGGATGGGGCCGGGAACCTTTCGTGGCGGCGCCCCCTACCGGCGGGAATACCGGTTCCTGGAGCAGGAGGCGGTGCTGCAGGTGCGCGCCGACCGGATGGCCTTCCGGCCCTACGGCCTCTCGGGCGGCGGGCCGGGCGAGCCGGCGGCGAACTACCTGAACGGCGAGCCGGTCCCCTCGAAGATTACGCGCAACATCCATGAGGGCGACGTGTTCCTGCACGAGCTGGCGGGCGGCGGCGGCTGGGGCGACCCGCTGGAGCGCGAGCCGGCGGCGGTGGCGCTGGACGTGCTGAACGAGCTGCTCTCGCCCCGGGGCGCGGAGCGGGATTACGGCGTGGTGCTCGCTGCGGACGGGCGCATGGCGGACGAGGCGGCGACGGCGCGCCTCCGCGCCGAAATGCGCTCCGCAGGCGCAGGCAGCCGCGCGGCGGAATAGGCGGCCGGCTTCCGGACGCCGGTATCGGATGCCTGACTTTTCGCTGGAGGGGGCCTGGCGGGGGCCGGTGGCGGGGCTGGACGAGGTGGGCCGCGGGGCGCTGGCGGGGCCGGTCGTGGCGGCGGCGGTCGTCGTGCCGGAAGCCAGCCGCGCGGCCGTCGCCGAACTCGGGCTCGACGATTCCAAGAAGCTCGGGCCGAAGCGCTGCCGGGAGCTCTATTGCCGGCTGGTGCGGCTGGTGAAGGTCGGCTTCGGCGAGGCGTCGGTCGCGGAGATCGACCGGCTGAACATCCTCCGGGCGGCGCTGCTCGCCATGCAGCGCGCGGCCGAGGCCCTGCCCGTGCGGCCGGAGGCGGCGCTGGTGGACGGGACCCATGCGCCCGCCCTCGACTGCCCGGTGCGCACCATCGCCGGCGGGGACGGGGCCTCGCTCTCCATCGCCGCCGCCTCCGTGCTCGCCAAAGCCGTGCGCGACCGGCGCATGGCGGAACTCGACCGCGACTGGCCCGACTACGGTTGGGCGCGGAACGCCGGCTACGGCGTGCCGGCGCATCTGGCCGCACTCGCCCGCCTGGGGCCGACGCCCTGTCACCGCCGCACTTTCAGACCCGTTTCCAAGCTGCTGATTCCGAAAGATTCTTGACGCGCCGCCCGGCGGGACTCAAACTCGCCGCCGGCAGGAGAGGGCGGCTTTTTCTTGAAAACCGACTATATCGAGTGCGGCGATTGCGTCGCCGCAATGGACGCGTTGCCGGAGGCGTCGGTCGATCTGGTCTTCGCCGACCCGCCCTACAACCTCCAGCTCAGGGGCGAGCTGCACCGGCCGAACAACAGCCGCGTGGACGGCGTCGGGGAGGACTGGGACCGCTTCGCAAGCCTGGCCGAATACGACGAATTCACCCGAGCCTGGCTCACCGCCGCAAGGCGGGTGCTGAAGCCCGACGGCACGCTCTGGACTATCGGCAGCTACCACAATATCCACCGCCTCGGCGCGGCGCTCCAGGACCTCGGCTTCTGGCTGCTGAACGAGGTCGTCTGGCGCAAGTCCAACCCGATGCCGAACTTCCGCGGCCGGCGCTTCACCAACGCGCATGAGACGCTCATCTGGGCGGCGCGCAGCGAGAAAGCGCGCTACGTCTTCAACTACGACGCGCTCAAGGCGCTTAACGACGGCCTCCAGATGCGCAGCGACTGGCTGCTGCCGATCTGCACCGGCCAGGAAAGGCTGAAGCGGGACGGGCGCAAGCTGCATCCGACCCAAAAGCCGGAAGCCCTGCTGCACCGGGTCATCCTCGCGTCGACCCGGCCGGGGGACCTCGTGCTGGACCCCTTCTTCGGCACCGGCACGACCGGCGCGGTCGCCAGGCGGCTTCGCCGGCGATGGATCGGTATCGAGCGGGACCAGGCCTATGCGGCGGCGGCGGAAGAGCGCATCCGGCGGGTCGAGCCGGCGGCGGACCCCGAAACGGTCGCCATTGTCGAGAAGCGCTCGGAGCCGCGCATCCCCTTCGGCTCCCTGGTGGAGTTGGGCCTGCTCGATGTCGGGCAGGTGCTGACCGACCGGAGCGGACGGCTGAGCGCGAAGGTGCGCGCCGACGGTACGCTGATCGCCGCCGACCACCGCGGCTCGATCCACAGCGTCGGCGCTGCGCTGCAGGGCGCGCCCGCCTGCAACGGCTGGACCTTTTGGCACCTTCCGACCGACCGGGGGCCGATGCCGATAGACGTGCTGCGCCAGCAATTGCGCGCGCGGAACAACGAAGAGGGAGCCTGAGAGGATGGCGAGCGACAATGCGGACTGGCTGGCGCTGACCGAAGAGGAGGCGCTGGAGCCGGACCTGCCGATCTGCGACCCGCACCACCATCTCTGGGATGCGCGCGCGGGCTATGTGCAGCCGCGCTACCTGATGGACGAGTTTCTGGAGGACCTTGCCAGCGGCCACAATGTCGTCAGCACCGTGTTCATCGAGTGCGGCGCCATGTTCCGCGCCGACGGGCCGGAGGAGATGCGCGCGGTCGGCGAAACGGAGTTCGTGAACGGCATCGCCGCCATGTCGGCCTCGGGCGGCTACGGACCGGCGCGGATCGCCGCCGGAATCGTCGGCACGGCCTATCTCGACCGGGGCGACAGCGCGGCCGCCGTGCTGGACGCCCAGATCGAGGCCGGGCGCGGGCGGTTCCGCGGCATCCGGCAGGGCGCCACCTGGCATGAGAGCGCGCAAGTGCCCAACCACCGCACGGAGCCGCCGCCGGGCCTGTATGACAGCGCGGGCTTCCGCGCCGGCATGGCCCACCTCGCGCCGCGCGGGCTTACCTTCGAGCTCTGGTGCTACCACACACAACTCGACGAGGCGGCCCGGCTGGTCCGCGACTTCCCGGACCAGGTCTTCGTCCTCGACCATTTCGGCGGGCCGATCGGCGTCGGCCCCTATGAGGGACGCGCGGACGAGGTGTTCGCCGACTGGCGCAAGGCCGTGGCCCCCATCGCCGATTGCCCGAATGTCATGGCCAAGCTCGGCGGGCTCGCGATGGAGGTCAACGGCTTCGGCTGGCACGAGCGGCCCCGCCCGCCGACCAGCCAGGAGCTGATGGACGCCTCCCGGCGCTACTACGAGGCGACTCTGGAGCTGTTCGGCACGGAGCGCTGCCTGTTCGAATCGAACTTCCCGGTCGAGAAGGTGAGCTGCAGCTACACGGTGCTCTGGAACGCCTTCAAGCGCCTGACCGCAGGCTACTCGGCGGACGAAAAGACGGCGCTCTACCACGACAATGCCGCCCGCACCTACCGCCTCTGACGGGATAGAGCCCTCAACCCACCCGCACGAGGCGGGCGGCGTAGAAGCCGTCCATGCCGCCTTGCCCGGACAGCATGGAGGGCAGGGTGCGTAGCGCGCCGTCGGGCGCGGCGGCTTCCGGCAGGGCCGGGAAGGCGATCGGCTCCAGCGCGAAATCGGGCCGCCCGGCGAGGAAGGCGGCGATGCGCTCCGGCCCTTCCTCCGGCTCCAGCGAGCAGCAGGCATAGACCAGCCGGCCGCCGGGCGCCGTGGCGCGGGCCGCGCCCGCAAGCAGGCGGTCCTGGAGCGCGGTCAGCCGGTCGAGCCGCCGCCCGGCCCGGCGGTGCAGGATGTCGGGATGGCGGCGGATCGTGCCGGTGGCGCTGCAGGGCGCGTCGAGCAGCACGGCCGGGAAGAGCGTCTCCGGCCGCCACTCGGCGGCGTCCGCCTCGACCCACTCCGCTTCGAGGCCGAGACGGGCGAAATTGGCGCGCGTCGCCTCCAGCCGCTCAGGCGCCCGGTCCACAGCCGTCACCCGCGCGCCGGCCGCGGCGAGCTGCGCGGTCTTGCCGCCGGGCGCGGCGCAAAGGTCGAGAACGCGCTCGCCGGCGACCGGGCCCAGCATCCGCGCCGGCAGGGCGGCCGCCATGTCTTGGACCCACCAGCCGCCGTCCTCGTATCCGGGCATCCGGCTTATCGCGCCCGTCCGCACGATGCGCAGCGAGCCGGTCGGCGTCGTCACGCCCTCGGGCAGCGGGCCGGGCGCATCCGGGCGATGGATCGTGAGGTCGAGCGGCGCGTCCTTCAGATGCGCTTCGGCGACGGCGCGGGCGGTAGCCCCGCCATAGGCCACCTCCCAGCCCGCCAGCAGGCGCGGCGGCGTGTTCAGCCGGGCGGCGTCTTGGGCCTCGACCAGGGCCGGCCCTTCGCGCGCCGATCGGCGCAGCACGGCGTTGACGAGACCCTTCATGCGGGGCTCCGCCAGGCCGACGGCGGTATCGACGGCCGCATGAACCGGCACCTCCTCGAACAGTATCTGCGCCATACCGAGCATCAGCAGCAGCCGGGTGTGTGCCGCCCGGCGGGGCAGGGGCCGCGCGAGGAAACGGTCCAGTAGGGCCTCGATCTGGCCCGCCCGGCGCAGCACCGTCGCGGCTAGGCGGCGGGCGAAGGCGCGCACCTCGGGGCTTTCCCTGTCCGGCCCGGCGTCCTCCAGCGGGCGGCCTTCCAGCAGGACGGAAGCGAGCAGGTCGAGGGCGAGCGCGCGGGCCGCGCCTCCGCTCACGCCCAAGGGCCCTTCCGGCGGGGCCCCTGCATCCACGAGGCGCCGGTCGGCGCGCCGCCCGACCGCCCGGCCGGGCGCGGCCGCCGCGCACGGGCCATGTCCCGGAGCGCCCGGACCCGGTTCGCCGTCGAGGGATGCGTCGAGAACAGCTTGTCGGCCCTGTGCGCGTGCAGCGGGTTCACGATGAACATATGAGCCGTGGCGGGGTTGCGTTCTGCCGCATGGTTGTCGATGCGGGCTGCGCCCCGATCCAGGCGTTCGAGCGCGGAGGCGAGCGCCAGCGGATCGCCGCAGATTTCCGCGCCCAGCCGGTCGGCTTCGTATTCGCGCGCCCGGCTGATCGCCATCTGCACCAGCATGGCCGCCATCGGCGCCAGGATCGCGACGAGCAGGGCGCCGGCGAAACCGAGCGGGCTGTTGCGCCCGCCGCCGAAGAAGAGGCCGAAATTCGCGAGCATCGACAGCGCGCCCGCAACCGTCGCGGTGATCGTCATGATGAGCGTGTCGCGGTTCTTCACATGCGCAAGCTCATGCGCCATCACGCCTTCGACCTCCTTGGGCGAGAGGGTTTGCAACAGGCCCGTCGTGGCGGCGACGGCAGCGTTTTCCGGATTGCGCCCGGTGGCGAAGGCATTGGGCTGGTCGTTGCGGATGACATAGATGCGCGGCATCGGCAGGCCTGCCTGTTTCGAGAGGCGCCGGCCCACGGCGTGGAGTTCCGGCTCGCGCCGTTCGTCCGCTTCCTCCGCCCCGTACATGGACAGCAGCATCCGGTCCGAGTTCCACCAGGCGAAGGCGTTCATTCCGAGCGCGAAGACGAGTGCAGCGCCCATCCCGACCGGGCCGCCGAGCAGGTAGCCGACGGCGAGGAACAGGCCGGTGAGGCCGGCGAGCAGGATTGCGGTGCGGGCGAAACTGGGCATGGGTCGTCGCGGCTCGGATTGGCAAAGGGGGTCAGCATGCCATATGTAGGTGCCATGTCGCGCAAATCACGTCCTGACGAGCCGAAGACGCCCGGCGGTGCGCGCCGGCCGCCACCGGAAGACGGCGGTGCGGACGAGCGGGAGAAACCCGAAAGGCCCGACCCGACGCGCTACGGCGACTGGGAGATCGACGGGCGCTGCATCGACTTTTGACCTCGCTCTGGCGGGCCTGGCTCACCGTCCCGGAGAACCGGACGGCGGCCGCGGAGCGCGTGCTCGACGGCTGGGCCGACGCCGTCTCCGTCTTCGAACTTGTATCGGGCGACCGGCCGGGGCCCGGCAGCGAAGGGAGGGGCAAAGGCTGGGCCGACGAGCTCTGGCTGGCAAGGGTCTGCGTGGTGGAAGGCATAGCCGCCGCGCCGCCGGATGCGGCCGAGCTCGCACGCCGTGCGGCCGGCGAAGGCCTGCCGGCTCCCGAGGCCGCGCCGCTCGCCGGGCGCGACTGGGCAGCGGAGAGCCAGGCGGGCCTGCCGGCGCGGCGCATCGGGCGCATAGCCGTGGGCGACCCCGGCAAGGCCCTGCCGCCGGCGCCGGTGCGCCTCTTCATTGCCGCGGCGACCGCCTTCGGCACGGGCGCACACCCGACTACGGAGGCGTGTCTCGCCGCGCTCGACCGGCTCCGGAGCCGGACGGGCCCCGGCATGCGGCCGCGCGCCATGCTGGACCTCGGCACCGGCACCGGCATCCTCGCCTTTGCCGCTGCACGGCTGTGGCCCGGTATCAGGGTGGCGGCGAGCGATATCGATCCCGCCGCCGCCACCTTGTTCGCCCGCAACGCCCGCACCAACGGTTTGCGCCTTCGCGCCGTGCAGGCGGATGGACCGGCGCACCCCAAGCTGCGCGGCGGCGCGCCCTATGACGTGATCCTCGCCAATCTCCTCTACCGGCCCCTCATGCGTCTTGCGCCGGAAATCGCCCGGCTTGCCGCGCCCGGCGGCCTTGTCGTGCTGTCAGGCATTCTCGAGCGGCAGGAACTGCCGCTGCGCCTCGCGCTGCGCCGCCTGGGCCTGCGTTTCCGCCGTTCGCGCCGCCGCGACGGTTGGTCCACGGTCGAAGCGGCGCGCCCCCGGCGCCGGCGGCCGCAGCATCGGAACGGTTGCCGTCCACAGCCGTTCCGCCTATAACTCCCCCGACTGTCGTTCAATTCCGCAGCGAGTGAAGCCCATGGCGCGCGTTACCGTCGAGGACTGCGTCCTCAAGGTTCCGAACCGTTTCGATCTGGTCATGCTGGCGGCGCAGCGGTCACGTGACATCTCCGAAGGCGCGGAGATTACGGTGGACCGCGACAGGGACAAGAATCCCGTGGTGTCGCTCAGGGAGATCGCGGAGGAAACCGTCGAGCTCGACGAGCTTGAGGAGGGCCAGGTCCGCAGGCTGCTCCGCCACCGCGAGGAAGAGGAGGAGCCGGGCGATGCGCTCGAGATGCTGCCGGCCCCGGATCTTCCCGACAGGCCGTCCGCGGGCCAGGATCTCGACATCGACTCGCTCATGCGCGAGGTGGCCCAGCAGGACGGCGAGCTTCAGCCGCGCGACAGCGGCTAGGAAGACATATGCCGGGGCGCTGCGGAACTTCCTGCCAACGGGCGCGGTAAGCGCGTCCGGGCTTGCCGGATGATTCGGCAGTACGAACTGATCGAACGCATCAGGGCCTACAACCCCGATGCCGACGAACTGCTGATAAACCGCGCCTACGTCTATGCGATGGTCCAGCACGGCAACCAGGTCCGTGCGTCGGGCGACCCCTATTTCTCGCATCCGCTGGAAGTCGCGGGGATTCTGGCTGACATCAGGCTCGACAGCGCCTCGATCATCACCGCCCTGTTGCACGATACCGTCGAGGACACCGACGCGACCCTCAACGATATCCGCCGCATGTTCGGCAGCGAGGTCGCCCGCCTGGTGGACGGCGTCACCAAGCTGTCCCGGATCGAATCCCAGTCCACGCGCACCCGGCAGGCTGAGAACCTGCGCAAGCTGGTGCTCGCAATGTCTCAGGATATCCGGGTGCTTCTGGTCAAGCTTGCCGACCGGCTGCACAACATGCGCACCCTGCATTTCGTCTCCGGAGAAGAGAAGAAACGGCGGATCGCGGCCGAGACGCTCGATATCTATGTGCCGCTGGCCGAGCGGATCGGGATGCAGCACTGGAAGGAGGATCTGGAGGACCGCGCCTTCGCCGTGCTCCAGCCGGAGGCGCGCAGGAATATCGTGCAGCGGCTCGAACTCCTCGACCGGGAACGGGGCGACCAGGTCGGCCAGATCATCGGCGCGCTGTCGCAGGCGCTCAATGACGCCGGCCTCGGGGCCGAGGTCACCGGACGGCGCAAGCGCCCGCATTCGATCCACACCAAGATGCAGCGCAAGGACGTGTCGCTGGAGCAGGTGTCGGACATCATGGCCTTCCGCGTCGTCGTGGACACGGAGATGCAGTGCTATGAGGCGCTCGGCCACTTGCATGCCGCCTACCGCGCGGTGCCGGAGCGGTTCAAGGACTACCTCTCGAACCCGAAGGAAAACGGCTACCGCTCCCTTCACACGGTGTTGATCGGTCCCGACGGGCATCGGATCGAAGTGCAGATACGCAACCGCGAGATGCACGAATTCGCCGAAAACGGCGCCGCCGCCCACTGGCTCTACAAGCAGGAAGGTGGAGGCGTCGACGGGCGGCAATATGAATGGGTGCAACAGTTCCTCGACATCCTCGAAAGCGCGTCGAGCCCAGAGGAATTCCTCTCGCACACCAAGATGCAGCTGTTCCCCGACCAGGTGTTCTGCTTCACCCCGAAGGGCGACCTGAAGGCTTTGCCCGCAGGCGCAACGCTGGTCGATTTCGCCTACGCGATCCATTCCGAGGTCGGCGACCGCTGCGCCGGCGGCCGGGTCAACGGCCGGCAGATGCCGCTCCGCACGGAGCTGCACAACGGGGACAGGGTGGAGATCGTCACGGCGAACAGCCTGCGCGTTACGCCGGAATGGGACCGGTTCGTTGTCACCGGCAGGGCGAAGGCGCATATCCGCCGGCATGTGCGGCTGCGCCGGCGCGAAGAGTTCATCAAGCTCGGCCGCCAGCTTCTCGATGCCGAGATGCGCGAGGCGGGGCATGTATGGCGCGAGCGCCAGCTTGCGCCCGTCGCGGTCGGGCGCGAACTGGACTCGCCGGAAGACCTGCTGGCCGCGGTCGGCGACGGACGCATCCCGGCGCGGGAGGTTGTCCGGGCGCTGTATCCCGAAGCGCCGGTCGACGCCGATACGGAGACGGTGGTCTCCATCGAGCGCGCCCGGCGGCGGCGCGGGGAGCGGCCCAGACCGCTGTTGATCCGGGGCGTGATCCCCGGCCTCGCCACGCATTTCGCCCGCTGCTGCCACCCGATTCCCGGCGACCGGATCGTCGGGATCATCACCACCGGTAAGGGCGTGACCGTCCATACGGACGAATGTCTGACCCTGGAGAGCTTTTCGCACACCCCGGAACGCTGGATCGAGCTGGACTGGGAGGACGAACCGGAGCAGGAACGGCCGGGCCATGTCGGGCGTATGCGACTGACGGCCGCCAACAAGCCCGGCACGCTCGCCCATGTGGCCTCCCTGATCGCGGGCAATCAGGCGAATATCTCGAACCTGAAGTTCGTCAACCGGCAGCCGGACTTCTTCGACATACTGATCGATGTCGAGGTCAACGACACGCGGCATCTGAACGAGATCATGGCCGCGCTCAGCGCCCGGCCGGAGATCGCCTCGGTCAAGCGGGCGAAGCGCTGACGGCCGTGGCGATCCTGGGGCGCAAGAGGAGGCAGGGGCTATCGTCCCGGATCGGAGGCTGGGTCTGGCCGTCCGGCGGCTGGCGGCGCGCTTCCCGGTATCTCGCCATGCGCCTCAGCCGCATCCCGGGCACGCCCTACTCGCTTGCCGCCGGCTTCTCCTGGGGGGCGTTCACCTCGTTCCTTCCCTTTCCCGGGCTGCACTTCGTCATGGCGGCGATATTTGCGCTCGCCACCCGCTCGAATGTGCTGGCTGCCGCCATCGGCACGGTGGTGGGCAATCCCTGGACCTTCCCCTTCATCTGGGTCGGCACCTACGAACTCGGCGCCTGGCTCGGCTTCGGCGCGGAGGGCGTCAATTTCGCCGACACCTGGGGGCGCGCCTTCGAGGCCGGTATCGACGGGCGCTTCGGCACCTTCCTCGAGACGGCGCAGCCCCTGCTGCTGGCGATGACGGTCGGCGGCGCGGTGCTGGGAGCGGTTGCCTGGGGGGCGTTCTTCGTCATGCTGGCGCCGCTGGTGCGGGCCTATCAGAGGCGCCGGCGCGGCCGCATCGCCCGCGCCCGCGCAGGGGATGTCGAGGCATGACGAACCGGTTGAGACTCGGCGTAAACGTCGATCATGTTGCGACCGTCCGCAATGCGCGCGGGGTCGGCTATCCGGACCCGGTGCGGGCGGCGCTGTTGGCCTGCGAGGCCGGTGCGGACGGGATCACCGCGCATCTGCGCGAGGACCGCCGCCATATCCGCGACGAGGATATGCGCCGGCTGAAAGAGGTGCTTCCCGTGCCGCTCAATTTCGAGATGGCCCCGACCGACGCCATGGTGGAGATTGCCTCGGCCACAGCGCCCCACGCAGTCTGCCTCGTGCCGGAGCGCCGCGAGGAACTGACGACCGAGGGCGGCCTCGACGCGGCCGGCCTCGGCAGTGCGCTCGGTTCCAGGGTCGAGGCGCTGGCGGCGGCGGGCATCCGGGTGTCGCTGTTCGTCGAGCCGGCCCCGGAACAGCTTCACGCGGCGGTCGCGCTCGGCGCGCCCGTGGTCGAATTGCACACCGGCCGCTATTGCGAGCTGGTCGGCCGGGAGCGGCAGGCCGAGCTGGAGCGCATCCACGCCGCGGCGGCGCTGGCCTCGGAACTGGGCCTCGAGTGCCATGCCGGCCACGGGCTGACTTACGACAATGTGGGTCCCATCGCGGCGATCGGCACGGTGGTGGAACTCAATATCGGCCATTTCCTGGTCGGCGAGGCCATCTTTGTGGGCTTCGTCGAGGCGGTGCGGCGGATGCGGGCGGCGATGGACCGCTCGCGATGATTGTCGGGCTCGGCAGCGACCTGATCGACATCACCCGGATCGAACGCACGCTGGAGCGTTTCGGCGAGCGCTTCACCCGGCGCGTGTTCACCGAGGCCGAACGGCAGCGGTCCGACCGCCGGCGCTTGCGTGCGGCAAGCTACGCCCGGCGCTTCGCCGCCAAGGAAGCCTGTTCCAAGGCGCTCGGCACCGGCCTGCGCCAGGGCGTCTACTGGCGCGACATGGGCGTGGTCAACCTGCCGGGCGGGCGCCCGACGCTCAGCCTGACCGGCGGTGCGGCCAGGCGCCTTGCGAACCTGCTGCCGCCGGGCACACGCGCGCGCATCGACCTCACCATCACCGACGAGCCGCCGCTGGCCCATGCCCTGGTCATCATCACCGCAGTGCCGGAAGATGCGGCGAATGGCTGCGCTTGACAGCCGGCCGCGCGGCGGCCTTTTATCCGGCTCGTTCCCGCGCCGGCGGCAACCCGGCACTTTCCCTTCCAGGTCGCTCATTCCGTGAAAGAAACCGTCAAGACCATCGTCTATGCCGGTCTGATCGCGCTTGGCATTCGCAGCTTCCTCTTCGAGCCCTTCACGATCCCTTCCGGCTCGATGCTGCAGACCCTGCTGATCGGCGATTTCCTGTTCGTCTCGAAATATTCCTACGGCTACAGCCGCTACTCGCTCCCCTTCGGCCTGCCGATCGTTCCAGGGCCGGGACGGTTGTTCGGCGAAGGGCCGGAGCGCGGCGACGTGGCGGTGTTCAAGAACCCCGTCGCGCCGAAGATCGACTTCGTCAAACGCGTCGTCGGCCTGCCGGGCGATACCGTCCAGATGCGCGCCGGGCGCCTGTTCATCAACGGCACGCCGGTGGCGCGCGGGCGCCTCGGGCCGACGAACTACCGCGACAAATACGGCATCGTGAAACAGGCGATCAGTTACCGCGAGACGCTGCCGAACGGCCGGTCCTACGAGATTCTGGAGGAAAGCGATTCCGGTCCGGCGGACAACACGCCGGTCTTCAAGGTGCCGGACGGGCATTATTTCGCCATGGGCGACAACCGCGACAACTCCACCGACAGCCGCTTCCTCAACCATGTGGGCTTCATCCCGGCGGAGAATTTCGTCGGGCGCGCGGAAATCCTGTTCTTCTCCCTCGACCACGACACCAGCTTCTGGGAGCTCTGGAGATATCCGGGCGGGGTTCGCTGGGAGCGCATTTTCGACGCGATAGGCCCGTGAACGCCCGGTTCCGCGCTGCGCTCGGCCACGATTTCGCCGATCCCGGCCTGCTCCGGCAGGCGCTGACCCATCCGAGTGCGCCGGGGTGCGAGGGCGATGCCTTCGAGCGGCTGGAATTCCTGGGCGACCGCGTGCTGGGCCTCGTCGTGGCCGAGATGCTGCTCGAATGCTTCCCGGACGTCGATGAAGGCGGAGTCGGACGCCGGCTGTCGCTTCTGGTGAGCCGGGAGGCGCTGATCGAGGTGGCGGCGGAGACGGGCCTCGACCGGGCGCTCGCACGGGCGCGGGACCCGGGGGCCGCGGGCGCGCGAATGGCTGCGACGGCTGCGGCGGATGCCTGCGAGGCGGTGATCGCGGCGCTGTTCCTCGATGGCGGGCTAGAGGCTGCGCGGCAGTTCGTCCGCCGCCACTGGCAGGCGCTCGTCGAACGCCATGCGGAGGTGGAGCGCGATGCGCGCAGCCGCCTGCAGGAGTGGAGCCACGCCCGGGCGCTCGGCCAGCCGGTCTATACGGTCCGGTCGCGCCGCGGGCCCGCGCACCGGCCCGAGTTCGAGGTCGAGGCGGCCCTCGCCGATGGCAGGAGCGCGAGAGGTTCGGGGGGGTCCAAGCGCGCCGCCGCCGCGGCCGCCGCCGCCGCCCTGCTCGAACGGCTGGAATGACCGCGCGCCGGGCCGGCTTCGTCGCTCTTCTCGGCGCGCCCAATGCCGGCAAGTCCACCCTGCTCAACCGTCTGGTCGGCGCCAAGGTCTCCATCGTCACGCCCAAGGCGCAGACCACGCGCTCGCGCATGCTCGGTATCCGCATCCACGGCCCCGCCCAGGTGGTTTTCGTGGACACGCCCGGCATCTTCGAGCCGCGCCGGCGGCTTGAGCGCGCGATGGTGCGCCGCGCCTGGCGCGCTGCGGGAGACGCCGACATGACGGTGCTGCTGGTCGATGCCGCGCGCCGCCCGGGCGCCCGCGAGGACGAGATCGTCGCCGGCCTCAGGGCGGGCGGCAGGCAGGCGGTGCTGGCGCTCAACAAGATCGACCTCGTCGCGCGCGAGCGGCTTCTGGCGCGCGCCGACCGGCTCTACGGGTCGGGCTGCTTCGGCGATGTCTTCATGATCTCGGCGCTGACCGGCGACGGCGTGGAGGACCTGCTGGAGCATCTGTCGGCGCGCGTGCCGGAAGGCCCCTGGCTCTATCCCGAGGACGACCTCTCCGATGCGCCGCTGCGCTTCCTCGCCGCCGAGATCACGCGGGAAAAGCTGTTCCTGCGCCTGCATGACGAGATTCCCTACGACGTCGCCACCGAGACGGCCGGCTGGGAGGAGTTCGACAATGGCGGCGTGCGCATCGACCAGACAGTCTATGTGCGCCGGACGAGCCAGCGCGCCATCGTGCTCGGCAAGGGCGGCGCCCGCATCAGGGCCATTCGCCAGGCCGCGCAAAAGGATCTGGCCGAGGCGCTGGACCGGCCGGTGCACCTGTTCCTGACGGTCAGGGTGCGCGAAGGCTGGCCCGAAGACCCCGAACGCTTCCGCGACCTCGGCCTCGACTACAATGTCTGACGGGCGGCGGATGATCGACCGGACCGCTCGCGCGCAAGCCATCGCCGAAGCCGCTCGCCGCCTCGTCGAACTACGCTACCGCAGGCTCAACCCGCCCGAATGGGTCGAATAGCTGGAGGAGCTCGTCCCCGGCTACCCGCCACGCCCCGTCCCCCGCAGCGAAGAAGCGGCGAGGGAACTCCGCAAGCGCACCCTGACAAACCTCTACAACGCCCGCCCCCAATGGCTGACCGACGCCCGCGCCGCGCTGGACGCCGCCGTGACTGCGGCCTACGGCTGGGACGCGGAAATCGGCGAGGACGAGGCGCTTGGGGAATTGCTGGCGTTGAATTCCGCCGCGAAACCCGTTAGCGGGTCCTAAAGGGAGCGGGCAAGCAGGAACGATGGCGGCAGCGGAAATATCTATTGCAACCGGTGAACCGGAACCGCCGGAGGCCGACTTTGCATTCTATATCGACTTCAAACGCGGCACAGGCTCGGCTTCCAGGGTTTTTGAGGCCACGCAACAATTCATAAAGGCTTGCGAGCGTTTCGACCGGGCACTCGCCGCCTCGATCGACACGAATATCAAGACCGTTATGGTTCTCGAAGACATCGAATCGGGTTCTCTGAAGACCTGGTTGCGCAGCGTGTTGGAGACAACGGACGACCAAGCCCTGAAGGATTTGGACTGGAAACGGATAGTCGGCCAATATCTTGTAGAGGCGAAATACCTGGTCCTGAAGTGGATAGACAAGGACAGGAAACCGGAAGACATCGTGACGCTGTCGGAAGATATCCAGCGGCTCGCGGAGGAAACGAGGGTCCGCCATCTGGCCGATTACCCGCAGGTGAACCCGGTCTCCCTTATCGATGCAATCACGGATTTCGATGAAGTGAAGGACCATCTGGTGGAAGGAGATGAGGCGGCCATGATCGTACCGGAAGCAGAGCCTGCTGAGTTCGACATAACATTCAGGGTCGATATTGAGGAGATACAGCAACTCGCCGTTCGGGAAGTGCAGGAGCACAATGTTCCATCCATGGTTCTCGTGGTAAAGAAACCGGACTATCTTGGCTCCAGCATGTGGGATTTTCGCCATGGGAGCCGCCCGCTATCAGCACGGATCGAAGACGTGGCTTGGCTGCGGGGCTTTCAGGAGCGGCGAATCGAGGTAAGGCCGGGCGACGCCCTTCGATGCAGAGCGCGGATCGAGATGGCCTACGGCCACGACAATGAACTAATAGCGGAACGCCATTTCATAGAGCAGATTCACGAAGTACTCGAAAACAGATACAGGCAGCAGACATTAATCGACTTGAATCCCGATTCTGGCAATGGCTGACACCGGTCCCTCGAACCGAAAAAGCCGCAAAGGAACTCCGCAAGCATACCCTGACGAACCTCTACAACGCCTGCCCCCCAATGGCTCGCCGACGCCCACGCGGCGCTGGACGCCGCGGTGGCTGCGGCCTATGGCTGGAATGCGGAAATCGGGGAGGCCGGGGCGCTGGGGGCTCTGCTGGAGATGAATCTTTCGAAGAACAAAGCACTACTCGAGCGAGACAAAAATGACTGACTATGCTAGTCCTTCTGTAGTAGCGATCAACATTCTTCGTTATATCGGCGATCATGTATTAGAATCGGGAACGCCGATTCCTGAAATATCTGGCATCGCTGAAGCTGTGGGCGCCTCAAGTAATGAGGTGGCAGATGGTATAATTGAGGAATTGGTCGAAAATCGCCTTATTCGTATGGGGAACACCCTCAAACTTATAGGTGGAAGTGCTATTTTCATTTCCGTTACACTAAGCTTAGAGGGTTGGGAAAAGTATGAAGAAGAAAAACGCGGTGGATTTAGTGGAAATCATGGATTCATCGCATTAAAATTTAACGATTCTGACCTTGATATTTTCGTGAACGAAGTAGTGAAACCGGCAGTCAGGGAAATCGGATACGAACTTGTAGATATGCGCGATGTAGCTCGTGCGGGCGTGATCGACAATATCATGCGCACGCAGATCAGGGATTCAGCCTTCGTCATTGCCGATCTGACGCATGACAATTCGGGAGCTTATTGGGAAGCCGGATATGCTGAGGGTCTGGGAAAGCCGGTCATCTATATCTGCGAAAGGACGAAGTTCGAAGAGGCAAGCACCCATTTCGACACCAACCACTGCACTACCGTTCCCTGGTCGAGCGACGATCCGGACGGCTTCCGCCGGGAGTTGATCGCGACCCTGCGGCGCTCGCTCGACTTGAACTAAACGCAAGCAGCGCCGTCGCGTGCCTTGCTGCGGCTTTTGCGGTAGCCGGAAAGGCTCATGCCCATCGGGAGCGCCATCCGGACCTGCGTGAGTTTCGCCTGCTTGCGGACCTCGCGCGGGACCACTGGTGCATGAACGGTCGCCGGGCCCTCGTCCCTGGCGTGGGCCAGCGCCTCGCCAAGGGATTGGATCAGGTCGTCCCCGAAAGTGCTTACCGCGTTTCCTTTGCGGACTCGGCATAAGCAAACAGCGCATAGCCCAGCGGGGCATCGGAGGCAATTCCGGGAGACCGCACCGGCGCCGGGCGGAGGCCCGCTCCCGCCGCCGCTGTTCCGTCGGCGCAGTCCGTTCGCGGTAGCGCGAAATCGGGCGGGCAATTGTTGTTCTTTATTTTTGTAAAAATTCCTTGACAAGCATCGGCTAAAGGAACATCTTGCCTGTATAGGCCGGGAGGAAGCGGTATCCGGAGGCCGCATCCGTTCGCGGCGGCGCGAAAAACGCCCGGGAAGGCGATGGGACAGGTGCGCCCAAGCCTTCACCTTCGCGCGGGCGCGTGCAGGCGCAATCAGGCGCGCGAACCGCGCCGGCGCCGACGCGCGCGGGTGCCCGCGCAGGATACGCGCGAATTAGGGTCCCGCCCTCGGGGCGACCCGGCGGGGAGAACGGAACGAATAGGGCTCGAAACAGGGTCCCGCCGCGTGGGCGGGCCGGCGGCGGCGGGAACGGAGCGGAACGAAACGGGATGGAGGAACGGCATGCGGAATACGGACGGGCAGCAACGGAACCGGAAGCGCGGCGGACCATGACAAAACATGACATTTCCGGCGGGCCTCATGACAAAACATGACATATCGTAACAGCCCAGGAGGGGTTGACGTTGGAATCGAAAAATGAGTCAACCTTTGGATGGGTGGTTCCGAACCGTATGACCCGTTGCGGGTGTCCGGTTCCGAGAGTTCGGGTGAGAAGATTG
>JAJECZ010000436.1 GCA_022821735.1 Alphaproteobacteria bacterium
TTGCCTTCGAGTCGCATGGAAGCTCCTTCCCCCTCCCGGCCCGCGCCCTTGACCGCCCGCCGGACTCTGTCCACCTGAACGGCCTGAATGTCGCCGCTCAAGCCGGAGACGTAAAGGAGCCAGGGCGCCGCCATGCCGGACGCCCACGCTACCCACCGGACTGTCGCCGATCCGACCTTCACGGTCCGGCTGTCCGGCGGTCGGCAGGCGCGTTGCCTGAACGCTTTGTTGAAGGCGGCCCCGGGCTTCGCTAGGCTGAAGGCGCGGGATCGCACCGCCCGCTACTTCGGGAGCCGCGGAGATGACCAAGTTCGTATATTGGCAGGAGGAGGATGCATGGCTCGGCTACCTTCAGGAGTTTCCGGACTATTGGACCCAGGGTGAGACCCTGGATGACCTCAAGGCGCATCTGAGGGATCTGTATGCCGATCTGACGGATGGCGATCTGCCCGGAATCCGCCGCATCGCCGATCTGGCGGTGGCGTGAAGCGGACCGAGCTGCTCAGGAAGATCGGGGAAGCCGGAGGCGTCCTGATACGGCGCGGCGGAAAGCATGACTGGTACCGGAACCCCGACACCGGCGTTTCCCAGCCGGTTCCGCGTCACCGCGAAATCAAGGACCGGCTGGCCAGACACATCCTCCGGCAGCTGCGTCCGCCTGCCCGCTGACCCGGTGTCCGAGCCCCTCTCCGAAACCTGTCCCCGGCTTGGCCGGAAGACCTCCGACGCACTAACATCCAAACCCGATCAGTCTTCGGGGGCCGCCCGCCATGACCGATGAAATCAATATCGCCTTCAGGACGGCCGACGGGGAGACGTTCCAAGTGAGCGGCAAGCCGGGCACGACCGTGATGGAGACTGCCATCATGAACGACGTGCCGGGGATCGAGGCCGAATGCGGCGGCGCCTGCGCCTGCGCGACCTGCCATGTGTACGCCCCAGAGGGCGTCGGGCCGGCGGACGATCCCTACGAGCTGGACATGCTGGACTTTGCGGCGGACGAGAGGCGTCCGAACAGCCGGCTTTCCTGCCAGATAGAGCTGGAGCCGTCCCTTGAGGGCGCGGTGTTCCAATTGCCGCGCGTGCAGATCTGATGCCGGGCGCCGTCATCGTCGGCGCGGGTCACGCCGGGGTCCAGGCTGCCGCCTCGCTGCGACAGGCGGGCTACCAGGAGCCGATCCGCCTGATCGGCGAGGAGGACTGCGCGCCCTATCACCGGCCGCCCCTGTCGAAGGCGATGCTGGCGGGCGAGAAGCGGCCGGAGCAGATCGCGCTTCGGGGCCCCGACTATTTCGACCGGAACGGCATCGAGTTCATGCCCGGCGTCCGCGCCCGCGCGCTCGATCCGGCATCGAAGACGGTGCGGCTGGCGGACGGGTCTCTGGCCTACGACAAGGCGGTGATCGCCACCGGAGCCGGCGCGCGGATGCTCGACGGCTTCGAATACGACAATGTCTTCGTTCTCCGGAACATGCGGGACGCGCTTTCGCTCCAGGATGCGCTGACCCCCGGAGCGAAGCTGGTCGTTGTCGGCGGCGGCTTCATCGGGCTGGAAGTTGCCGCGACGGCGCGCAAGCTGGGGCTCTCGGTCGACGTCGTCGAGATGCAGGACCGGCTGCTGACGCGCGCGATTCCGGCAGCCTTGTCCGAATATATCTGTCAACGGCACCGGGCCGAGGGCGTGCGCATTCACCTCGGCGCGCGGATCGACAGGGTCGCCGCGGAGGACGGCCGGATTGCCTCCGTAGAGCTTTCGAACGGCGCCGGCCTGGCGGCCGACCTGGTTCTGATAGGTGTGGGCACCGCGCCTGAAACCGGGCTGGCGACGGAGGCCGGGGCCGGCACGGCGCTGGGCGGAATCCTGGTGGACGGGGCCATGCGGACGACGCTTCCGGACGTGTACGCCATAGGAGACTGCACGGCATTCGACCTGCCGGTCACGGGCAGCCGCGTCAGGCTCGAGTCGGTGCAGAACGCCGTCGATCAGGGCAGAGCGGTCGCCGGGCAGATTACGGGGCAGGGCGGCTCATACGACCCCGTGCCGTGGTTCTGGAGCGACCAGTTCGACATGAAGCTCCAGATGGCGGGCCTTTCGCTTCCCGGCAGCGGGTTCACGCTTCGCGGCGCCGTCGAAAGCGGCAGCTTCAGCCTCGTCGAGACGCTGGGCGACCGCCTCGTCGCCGTCTATTCCGTCAATGCGGTCGCCGACCACATGACCTCGCGCCGGCTGATCGGAGAGCCCGGCAGGTTCGACAGGTCCGCCGCTTCGGATCCGGACACCCCGCTCAAGGCGTGCCTGGCGGCGCCTGTGGACCGGCGCGCACCGGTGTCCGCAATCGCGGGAGCCGAACCATGATGAGCCGGGAACTCAACGATCGACTCACCCGGACGGGCAAGGGCGAGCCCGCGGGCGAGGTGCTGCGCCGATACTGGCAGCCGGCCGCGCTCGGCGACGAGCTGAAGGGCGGACGCCCGGTCGTGCCGGTGACGCTTCTGGGCGAGCGGCTGGTGCTGTTTCGCGACAATGAGGGCGAACTCGGGCTGATCGGGCGGCACTGCCTGCACCGGGGCGCGGACCTGTGCTTCGGCCGCCGGGAAGACAACGGCCTGCGCTGCCCGTTCCACGGCTGGCTGTACGGCCGCGATGGCCAATGCCTCGAACAGCCGGGCGAGCCCGAAGGCTCGGAGATGCACAAGCGGATCAGGGCGACCTCATATCCGGTCGTGGAAAGGAACGGCATCGTCTTCGCCTATCTGGGCCCGGACGAGCCGCCGGCCTTTCCCAACTTCGACTGTTTCCGGGCGCCGGACTCCCATGTGTTCGCATTCAAGGGCCTGTGGGAGTGCAACTGGCTGCAGGCGCTGGAAATCGGCATCGACCCCGCGCACGCCTCCTTCCTGCATCGCTTCCTTGAGGACGAGGACCCGAAGGAGGGCTACGGCAGGCAGTTCCGCGACAGCGCGGCCACCGGCACCAACATCCCCATGACGCAGCTGTTGCGGGACTATCCGCGTCCCGAGATCAGGGTCGAGGAGACCGATTTCGGTCTCAGGCTGACCGCGCTCCGGCACATGGAGGGCGGCCTGACCCATGTGCGCGTCACGAACCAGATCTTTCCGGGCGCGATCTGCATCCCCATGAGCCGCGAGATGACGATCACCCAGTGGCACGTGCCGGTCGATGACGAGACCTGCTACTGGTACTCCCTGTTCACCAGTTTCGACAGGCCGGTCGACAAAGACACGATGCGCGAGCAGCGGCTGCGGGAGCACAGCCTGCCCGACTACGCCCCGCTCAAGAACAGGCGCAACAACTACGGATACTGTCCGGAAGAACAGGCGGCCCGGACCTGGACCGGCATGGGCTTCGACATCAATGTGCACGACCAGTGGGCGGTCGAGGGCATGGGCCCGATCCAGGACCGCACCCGGGAGCATCTGGGCGCCACCGACGCGGGCATCGTCCGATACCGCAGAATGCTGCGGGCGGCGATCGACGGCCTCGCCGGGGGCGACGAGACCGCCCTGCCGATGCTGGGCGACGTTGACGCGGCCCGGATCGCCGGACCCCTGTCCAACGACGCCATTGCCGACACGGCCGACTGGGAAGCCGCCAGCATGCGGGCCGACCTGGAGCGCCGCGCCGCATGCCCCTGGGATGCGTCGATCTAGACGGACATGGCCACCGTCGAAGACAGGATCCGGGCGGGCGCCCTGGCGCGAACGGGGGCGCTTTCGCAGGAGGATATCGCCCGCGCGGCGGAAACGGTCGCGCTGGTCGAGGCCGAGGGGATCGAAACCGTCCGCATGGTCCTTGCCGATCCTCACGGCATCCTGCGCGGCAAGACGATCACCGCCGAAGCGCTGACGGACGCCTTCGCCTCGGGCATTCGCGTCCCTTCTACCCTGCTGCTCAAGGACGTCTCCCACCGGACGGTGTTTCCCGTCTGGTCGGAAGGCGGCGACGCGCCGATGCTGGGGGCGGGCGACCTGCTGCTGGCGCCGCTGCCGCACACATTCCGCATGTTGCCATGGTCCCCGCACTCGGCCCTGATCCATTGCGATGTGTCGACGACTTCGGGGGAGCCCGTTTCCTTCGCCTCGCGCCGGATCCTGCAGGGCGCCTGCGACAGGCTCTCCGAACGGGGCATGCGGTCGGTCGTGGGGCTGGAGGTGGAGTTCCAGATCTTCGAGGTCGTGGACCCGGGGCTCGATCACGCCGACACCACCATGCCCGCCCGCCCTCCGACGACGCGCGCCCTGAACCAGGGCTACCAGTATCTGACCGAGACCCGTTACGGCGAGGCCGAGGCGATTCTGGACAGGCTCCGCCGCGCCGCGCAGGCCATG
>JAJECZ010000182.1 GCA_022821735.1 Alphaproteobacteria bacterium
TCGTGGATCGACCTCTGCAGGGAGTCCTCGAGCGTCATGCCCTTCTCGAGATTGACCGCGGTGTAGACCGCCAGAAGCTCCGAATCGCAGTTGCTGACGAAGCGCTGTCCGCTGCGCTCGAGCTGGCGGCGCATCAACCAGTAGTTGGTGATCTGGCCGTTATGGACGACCGCGATGTCGTTGTACGGATAGGCCCAGTAGGGGTGGGCGGACCGGATATCGACATCCGATTCGGTGGCCATCCTCGTATGGCCGATGCCGTGGGTTCCCCTGAACCCGCCCAGGTCGTAGGCGCCGGAAACGTCGGCTGCGTCGCCCAGATCCTTGACCAGTTCGAGCGCGTTGCCGATCGACAGGATCTCCGTACCCTCGATTTCCTCCATCTGGTCGGCAAGGTCCTTCATGTCGCCGTCATAGGAAATCCGGTAGCGGTTGGCATATTCCGTCGGCTCGTCCAGATCGAGAACGGCGACGCCGAGCTCCTTCAGCAAGCCGTCGACCGCCGCCTTGCGTTCGGCGATGGCCCGGCGGATTTTCGTCCCGCGGCCCAGATCTTCCTGCTCGGCCACCTTGAACCGCAGGATGTACTCGTTCGGTCCGGGCTCGCCGTAGACCGCGAACCCGGTCGAATCCGGGCCGCGATGTTTCAGCGCCTGCAGCATGGCGGTCATTTCCCCGCCGATATTGCGGGCGCCGTCGCGGTAGATCAGTCCTGCAATGCCGCACATAGCGTGTCTCTCCCTTCGAGCGCCGTGCCTAGGGCAGGCAATTCAGATAGGTGTCCATGTCCCACTCGGTCGTGGTGTGCAGGAAGCGCTCCCACTCGTCCCGCTTGTACTCCTCGTAAAGGCGGTACATGTCGCCGGGCATGGCGGCCTGGATCACCTCGTCCTCGGCGAGCGCGTCCAGCGCGGCGCCGAGCGTCATGGGCAGTTTCTTGACCAGCTTGCCGGCTTCCATTGCCTGGTAGATGTTGCGGTCCTCCGGCGGGCCGGGATCGATGTCGTTCACGATCCCGTCCTCGGCCGCCTTGAGGATCGCGCCGGCCATCAGATACGGGTTCACCATCGAATCCACCGACCGGTATTCGAAACGGCCCGGCGCGGATATGCGCAGCCCGGTCGTCCGGTTCTGGTAGCCCCAGTCGGCGAAGACCGGCGCCCAGAAGCCGGTGTCCCACAGGCGGCGGTACGAGTTGACGGTGGAGGCGCCGATAGCCGTCAGCGCGCCCAGATGCTTGACGATCCCGCCCACCACCTGCAGCCCGACCTTGCCGGGCAGCTGCACATCGGCGGTATCGGGCATGAAGGTGTTCTCGCCACCCTTCAGATAGGTGAAGTTGTTCTCCATGCCGGGCAGCGGATCGTTGCCGAGCGGCTTCAATTCCTCCTCGCCGCCGCGCCACAGCGAAATGTTGTGATGGCAACCCGAAGCCGAGACGCCCATGAACGGCTTCGTCATGAAGCAGGCTATCAGGTTGAACTCGCGGGCGACCTGGGCGCAGATCTGGCGATAGGTCGTCAGCCGATCGGCGGTGCGCAGCGCGTCGTCGAAGGTGAAGTTGAGCTCGAGCTGGCCGGGCGCGTCCTCGTGATCCCCCTGGATCATGTCCAGCCCCATCGCCCGGGAATATTCGATCACCCGCATGTAGACCGGACGCAGGCTCTCGAACTGGTCGATATGGTAGCAATAGGGTTTCGAGAAGCCGCCGTCCGGCTTGCCGTCCTCGCCCCGCTTGAGCCACATCATCTCCGGCTCGGTGCCGTGGCGCAGGTGCAGGCCGTCGTGATCTTCCTGGAACTGCGCGTGGATGCGGCGCAGATTGCCGCGGCTGTCGGAGGTCAGGAAGGCGCCGGGATCCTCGCGCTCTTCCCGGTTGCGAAACAGGGTGCACCAGATCCGGGCGACCCGCTTGTCCCAGGGCAACTGGCAGAAGGTTTCCGGCTCCGGGATACCGACCAGCTCCTTTTCCTGCGGCCCGTAGCCCAGATATTCGCCATGTCTGTTCAGGAACAGGTTGACGGTTGCGCCGTAGACCAGCTGGAAACCCCGCTCGGCCACCGTTTCCCAGTGGTCCGCCGGGATGCCCTTGCCGCATATCCGGCCGGTGATCGACACGAATTGGAGATACAGGTACTGGATCCCCATTTCGTCGATCATCCCGCGCACCTGCTTGACCAGCTCGTCGCGGCCGTCCTGTTGTACAAAGGTTTCGATATCCATCATGTCGCCGTCCCCTCCTGGCGCGCTTTCCCGAAGCTTGCCGCATCGCTCGGGCCGTTGACGTGACCAATGCGAACCATTACACTTGCCCCGACCGAATGGCGTTGGCTAGCATAATAGGCACTGAAGGACCATGGTGTCATTGGCAATTGCGAGTTTGACAATCGGCTCAGACCGACAACGCAGCCGGACTGAACGATTTCCAGTTTGCACTGGTTTGTGACCAATTGCAAACCAATAGTGCCAATATCAACCAATTTAGTGTGACAGACAAATTTTCGGCGAATTCGGGAGTGTGCCGTCATGGATGACGCGCGAGGACCTGCACAGGAATTCCAGCCGGTTCCCGGCCCGGGCCACGGGGAGCGCGGCCGCCATGTCGGCCAAATCACGACCCAGCTGCGCGAGGCCATTCGCAGCGGATTCTATGTGGACGGAGACCAGCTGCCTGCGGAGCGCGAACTCGCCGAACGCTTCGACACCGCGCGCAGCACCATCCGCAAGGTTCTGCTCAATCTGGAAACCGAAGGCCTGATCGAACGGCGGGTCGGCAGCGGCACGTTCGTCAGGTGCGACGACATGTCAATGAGCGCCGCGCACGACATCGTGAGTCGCGTCAGCCCGTTGGAGCTGATCGAAGCGCGCCTGGCGGTCGAGCCGCACATGATCCGTCTCGCGGTGCTCAACGCAACGGCCAATGAAATCAAGATGCTGGGTTCGATACTGAACGATCTCGAGCAGTGCCGGAACGACAAGGAAGCCTTCACCCGGCACGACAGCATGTTCCACGAATGGCTGGCCAGGAGCTCCAAGAACCCCCTGTTGCTCCACCTCTACCAGCAGATCAACGCGGTTCGCGGCCATGACCAGTGGGTCGCCATGAGGAACAAGATCCTGTCGCCTGAAGAGATCGACGAATACAACCGCCAGCATCGCGCACTGTTCGAGGCGATCGAACACCGGGACATGATCTCCGCGGTCAGGCACATCAACGAGCATCTGGAAAAGGCGCGCCAGGACCTGATGGGTGCTGCGTCGGCATAGAAGCCGGCGGGCCGGACTAGGTGTTTAGGCCCGAACCCGGGATTTCGTCGGATCGTAGAAGGGAAACGGCACCACTCTCGCCGGGATGCGCTTCTGGTGCCCGTCCAGCTTGCCGACTTCGACTGCCGTCCCTTCCGAGGATGCCGTCACGTCGATCCGGCACAGCGCGATGTTCTTGCGCAGGATCGGCGAGCGCATGGCGCTGGTGACGACACCGACCTGGGCCCGGCCGATATGCACGCAGTCGCCGTGGGCTCCCGCCTCCTGTCCTTCCAGCTCCAGACCGACCAGCTTTCGCTGCGGCGAGTCCTTGCGCCGGATCAGGGCTTCCCGCCCGACGAAGTCATCCTCCTTCGTCTTTAGCGGCACGGTGAATCCGATGCCCGCCTCGAAGGGGTCGGTCTGATCGTCGAACTCGTAGTTGGCGAACACCAGGCCGGCCTCGATCCGGACCATGTCGAGCGCCTCCAGCCCGAAGGGCGAGAGCCCGTGCGGTTCGCCGGCCGCCCATATCGCGTCCCAAACGCCCGTGGCGTCGCGCGGGTGGCACCAGACCTCGAACCCGAGCTCGCCGGTGTAGCCGGTCCGGGAGACGATGATCGGGATTCCGGCATGATCGCCGATCCGCCCGATCGCAAAGCGAAACCAGCCGAGCTCGTCAATCGAAGGCTGGGCAGGAGGCGTCCATACCACCTCCCTGAGGATGTCCCGGCTCCTGGGACCCTGGACGGCCACGTTGTGCAGTTGGTCGGTCGATGAGCGGACCCAGACATTGAGCCCCAGCTTCGCCGCCTGCTCCCGCATCCATTCGCCGCCGTAATCGCAGCCGCCGACCCAGCGGAAATTGTCGGCGCCCAACCGGAAGGCGGTGCCGTCGTCGATCATGCCGCCGGTCTCGTAGCACATCGCGGAATAGACCACCTGTCCGGTCGCCAGCCGGCGCATGTTCCTGGTGAGCACCCACTGCATCAGGCGCTCGGCGTCCGGCCCCAGGACCTCGAACTTGCGCAGCGCCGACAGGTCCATGATCGCCGCGCGCTCGCGGCACGCCCAGTATTCGTCCAGCGCGCCCCGGTTGGTGAAACTGTTGGCCAGCCAGTAGCCGTTATATTCGGTGAAGTTCCGCGTGTGCTCGGAAAACCGTGCGTGGAAACCGGTTTCCCTGGTCAGCTTGGGATCGGCGTCGGGAGTCATGCGATAGGCCACCGCTTTGGAAAACATGTTCTCGCGCGGGTAGACCCGCACATGGATGTCGGTCGGGTTCCAGCCATTGGCTGCGTCGATATCGTCCGGGCAGGCGGACGAGACGCAGACCATGTCGGTCAGGGCCTGCAACAGCACATAGTCGCCCGGACGCGACCAGGGATTGTCGTGGAACGCCTGGTTGGCGTCGTCGAACCCGGTGTTGAAGAAGAAGTTGAGCGCCATCCAGCCGCGCCGCGGCGCGATCCCGAACGGCGCCAGCTCCCGGTTGAAGTTGTCCGTGCAGTTGACGTGGCCGGGATAGCCGATGTCGTCATAGTACTTCGCCGTGCAGGCGTAGAGGAAACTGTCGTGCCGGCCGCACGTGTCGCGGACCACTTCGACCATCGGCTGCAGGTCCTGGTCGAAGCATTTGGACAGCAGGCCGGGAGCCGGATAGGCGCTGCCCATCAGTGTGCGGGTGCCCGTCGCGTCCAGGCAGAGTTCGCGGCCCCGGTCAAGGCCGGCGGCGGTGAAGGCCTGGAAGTCCGAACACTGCCGGCCCTGCACGTCGATGATCTGGATAAACTCGCCCGCCTTGACCTCGTAAGCCTCGGCCGTGCTGGCGGCGATACGCCGGTCGACCCTCGGATCGGCCAGCGGCTCCGGCGCCGGGTGCTCATCGGGCGCGACCGGGTTGGCGCGGGCGACGAAGATCTCGATCCGGGTCGGCGGGTCCTGCCGGTCGACGCGCATAGCGGCCCCCGGGGCCGCCACGAAGCACACCAGCGGCCGCTCGGCGGTAAACATTGCCTCGTCGCCCGGGCGTGAATCGCCGCCAAGGACGTCGATTGACCGTGCCGCCGCGATATCGAGGCCGCGCCGCTGCAGGCTTCCCGCCAGCGAGCGGGATTGTTCGCCGTCCGCTCCCAGGATCGCCTTGAGGCCCTCGGCCGTTCCATTCGCGGCGATGCCCAGCGCTTCCGTGTCCGGCGAGCCGGTGGGGGCAAACGCCGACAACTCGGCGGTCTGCCTTCCTTCCCGGTCGCGAACCGTGACGGCGTCGCCCGGTTCCAGCGAAATGACGGTTGCCGCGCCGCCCTCGGCGACGTAGCGCTCGATCCCGAAACCCAGGGTCGGCACGCCGGGAAGCAGTACGGCGCCGGCGGTGGAGGGCCGTTGCGCGAATGGCGTATTGCCTGTCCTGTCAGTCATTCCAGCCCCAACACTTTCTTGCGTTCCCGGGCCCAGGCGTTGATCAGCTGATCCGCAATCAGGCCCATAAAGGCGATGCACAGCCCGACGACCAGAGACTGGCCGGCATTGTTGTCGGCCTTGGACCGGAAAATCTCCTGGCCGAGGTCGGTGGTGCCGATGAAGGCGGCGATCACCACCATGAACAGTGCGTACATGATCGTCTGGTTGATGCCCAGCATGATTGCCGGGAAGGCGAGCGGCATGCGCACCTTCCACAATACCTGGCGCGGTGTGCAGCCCGACGTGATCGCCGCCTCGACGATGTCCTGCGGCACCGTCCGCAACCCGAAGATCGTCAACCGGGTCGTCGGGATCGTTGCGTAGATCACGATCGCCATGATGGCGGCGAAGTCGTTGACGTTGAACAGCATGATCGCCGGGATGAGGTAAATGAAGGACGGGAAGGTCTGGAAGGTGTCCAGGATCAGCTCCACGACCTTCGTGCGCCTGGGCCCGGCCGCCGCCCAGATACCCACGATCGACCCGATTATCACGCAGACGACCACCGCGAAGCTCACCATGTAGGCGGTGATCAGCGTCCGCTCCCAATAGCCGGCGAAGGCGAGGTAGAGGGCGAACAGCGCCTGGATGCCGGCGACCTGCCAGCCGCCGTAGTACCATCCGACCGTGACCGCGAAGACCAGCAGGGCCGACCAGGGAAGCATCAGGTAAAGGTCGCGCATCGGGATCAGGACATGGACCAGAAGCGTGTCCTTGATCAGCTCCAGATAGTCGAAGGCGTAGATGATGATGTCGTCGATCAGCGCGTCCCACAGCGGCGCGGTGGTGATCGACAGCGATTTCGGCCAGAGCTGCAGCGCCGGAACGAATGCGGCCAGAATGTAGGAGACGACGACGACCGCAGCGCCCGCGGTAAGGAAGGGATGGCGGACGTGGAACGGCCCTTCCCGCATGTGCTCCGGCTCTTTCCTGGCCCAGGCCTGGCTCAGCCGGTCGAGGATGATCGCCATGAACACGATGACGACGCCGATCTCGAGCGCCTGGCCGATCCACAGCGAGCGCAGCCGGTTCAGGAGGTCGTGGCCCAGCCCCTTGGCGCCGACGAAGGACGCCAGGACGACCATCGCCAGGCACAGCATGATGACTTGGTTGACGCCGACCATAAGGGTCGGCCGCGCCGCCGGCAGTTCGACCTTCCACAGCATCTGGCGCCTGGTGCAGCCAGCCATGATGCCGGCCTCGCGCACCTCCGGCAACACGCCCTTCAACCCCAGAATGGTCAGACGCGCCATCACCGGGAAGGCGAAGATGATGGTGGCAATCGTGCCTGCCTTGTGACCGATGCCGATGAAGATGGCGACCGGGATCATGTAGGAGAAGTGCGGCAGCGCCTGCATGACGTTCAGGATCGGCCACAGCAATGCCTCGAACCAGCGCTTCTTGTAAGCCACGATGCCGAGCGCGACCCCGATCGCGCCGGCAATCGGCGCCGCTACCAGGACCACCGACAGGGTGACCATCGACAGTTCCCATTTGCCGAAGATCGCCATGTAGGCGAAACAGACGCCGGCGATGATGCCGAGCTGGCGGCCCTGCAGATACCAGCCGAGCACGATCGCCAGCCCGGTCACCGCGATCCACGGCAGTCCCGGGACCGACTCGGAGAAGCCGGCGACCAGAATGGCCTCGACGAAATCCAGCGGGTAATCGATCAGGTTAGCGATGGCCCGGGTCATGTCCCGGAAGGTAAGGAGACCGAGTAGCTCTTCCCTTCGCAGGACCTCCACCGCGGCGTTGATCCAGCCGACGAACGGCGCCGACCACTCCTGCGGGACGATTCTCAGCCACTCGGGCAGCAACGGCCCGATAAGCAGGACGAACACGGACGGCGCCAGCAGGAAGAGCGCGACGCGGATACCGGACTGGCCGGTGCCAGCTACCCAGCGGCGGACCGTGAGCTCGCCGCTCAGGACCGCAGCTTCAGCCACCGGAGACCGGCTCCCGGGAGAACAGCAGATCGAGGACGCGGGCGCGGCTGATCGTGCCAACCGTCCGGCCGCTGTCGTCGGCAACCCGCAGGGGAAGTTCGCTCGCGACGATCAGGCGCGCGACGTCCGCAACCTTCTCGGTCTGGCGCACCTCGCTGTCCGACAGCGCCTGGCCGTCCGCCGGCGGTTCCATCACAGAGGCGACGGTCAGCAGCTTCTCGCGCGCGACATCGCGGGTGAAATTGGCGACATAGTCGTCGGCCGGCCGCGTCACCAGTTCTTCCGGCGTGCCGATCTGCACGATCCGGCCTTCGTTCATGATCGCGATCCGGTCGGCAAGCCGGATCGCTTCGTCGAAGTCGTGGGTGATGAAGGCGATCGTCTTGCGCAACATGGTCTGGAGGCGCAGGAACTCGTCCTGCATTTCGCGCCGGATCAGCGGATCGAGCGCCGAGAAGGGCTCATCGAGGAACCAGACATCCGGTTCGACCGCCAGCGAGCGCGCGATGCCCACGCGCTGCTGCTGACCGCCCGACAGCTCGCGCGGATAGTAGCGGTCGCGCCCCTTGAGGCCGACCAGTTCGATGATCTCCAGCGCCCGCTTCTCCCGCGTCGCACGGTCGATACCCTGCACCTCCAGCGGGAACGCCACATTCTGCAGCACCGTCCGGTGGGGCAGCAGGGCGAAATGCTGGAACACCATCCCCATCTTGTGGCGACGGATTTCGATCAGTTCCTTCGCAGGAATTTTCAGCAGGTCCTGTCCGTCGAACAGCACTTCGCCGGCGGTCGGTTCGATCAGGCGGGACAGGCAGCGGACCAGCGTCGACTTGCCGGACCCGCTAAGTCCCATGATGACGAGGATTTCGCCCGGAAAGACCTCCAGGCTGGCGTGCCGAACGGCGGGAATGTAGCCGTCGGCCTCAATGGCGCCGTCCGGGGGAGCGCCGCCGTGCGCGGCCAGAAAACCTTCCGGGTCCCTGCCGTACAGTTTCCATACGCTGCGGCAGGCGATCTTGGCGTCCAAAGCCTTCCTCTCCATTCGGCCGCCCCGAAGCGGCGGGATCACGGTACGACTTTTTGCCGGTCCGGGAAACGCCATAACCTTCCCAAACCCCAATCGATAACACCATTGCGAACCACTTCCAACCATTTGTCACTGTTACTAACCTTTTAATTCGGTTGACATCTTGACTTCCAAATGAATCATAGACCCAGAGCGTCGAAGAGCCCGCACAATTGGTTCAAATTGGTTCGATGCCAAACGACCGAGGGAGGTATCATCATGCGAAAGATTGCGAAGGCGGCAGGTGCAGCCGTACTGCTGATCGCCGGCGTCCAAACCGCCGCCGCCGATACGATAAACATTCCGCTCCACAACTGGTCGAGCCAGCTCGTGGGAGCCCGGATCGTCGGCAAGATGCTGGAAATGGTGGGCGAGAAGGTCGCCTACGTGTCGGCGGACAGCCAGGTGGTCTACACCTCGATGTGCGAGGGCGACATCCACCTCGTGCACGAGGTCTGGCAGGGTGCGTTCGGCGTCAGCTACGAGAAGCAGCTGAACGCGGGCTGCGTGATCACGGCGGCAACCCATGAGGCCAAGACCCGCGAGGAATGGTGGTATCCGGCATATGTCGAGGAGGCCTGCCCCGGCCTGCCCGACTGGGAGGCGCTGAACAATTGCGCCGATATGTTCGCGACTGCCGCCACCAAGCCGCAGGGCCGCTTCCTCGCCGGTCCGGTGGACTGGCTAAAGCACGACCAGGAGCGCGTCGACGGGCTCGGCATGAATTTCAAGGTGGTGAACGCCGGCTCGGCTGCCGCGCTCTGGGCGGAGCTGAAGTCGGCCAGCAAGCGCAAGGCGCCGATCGTGCTGTTCAACTGGACGCCGAACTTCATCGAGGCGCTCTACGAGGGCAAGTTCGTGGAATTTCCGACCTATGAAGA
>JAJECZ010000130.1 GCA_022821735.1 Alphaproteobacteria bacterium
ACGACACCTTCGGCGCCTGCACGAAGATCAAGGACGAGCGCACCTCCGCATTGCCGTCCGGTGCATCGCGCGCGGATTTCGGCCTCAAGACGGTGCCGTTGGTCGAGAGCTACAAGGGCTTTGTCTTCGGCTCGCTCAATCCGGAGGCGCCGCCGCTCGCCGAACATCTGGGCGAGGCGCTCCCGGTCATCGACCTGCTCGCGGACCAGTCGCCCGATGGCATGGAGGTCGTTCCGGGGCAGGCAAGCTATGTCGTGGACGGGAACTGGAAGCTCCAGACCGAAAACGGCGTGGACGGCTACCATGTCTCCACCGTGCACCGGAACTTCGTCACCACCATTCAGCGCCGCGATCTGAAATCGCAGGCAAGCGGTACCAAGCGGACGGACAACAGCCGCTTCATGGGCGCGACCCGCAATGGCTGCTACGACCTCGGCAATGGCCACAACCTGATCTGGACCGAGCGGGGCATGCCGGAGTCGGCGCCGCTCTGGGAAGCGCGCGATCGCCTTTTGCCGCTTGTCGGCGAACGCAAGTGGAACTGGATGTGCGCGCGGGGGCGCAACCTGCTGCTCTTCCCGAACGTCTTCCTCATGGACCAGTCCTCGACCCAGATCCGGGTCATCCGCCCGATTTCACCGAGTCGCACCGAAATCACGGTCTATTGCATCGCGCCGAAGGGCGAGAGCCGCACCGCTCGTGCGGCAAGGCTCTCCAAGTTCCGCGATTTCTTCCTGATGAGCGGGCTTGCCACGCCCGACGATTCGGCCGCGCTGGAGGACACGCAGGCCGGCTGCGAGGGCCGCCTCGACCGCTGGAACGACCTCTCGCGGGGCATTGCCGCCATGCTCGACGGCGGCGACGACGCGGCGTCCGACCTCGGCATCCGGCCCGTTTCCACAAGCCCGCGCTGGGACCACGAAACGCTCTATCACGGCCAATATCGCCAGTGGCGGCGCCTGATGGCGCGGTCCGACAGGACTGCCGCGTGAAGATCGACCCGGAGCTTCAGCTCGCCGTCGAGCGGGTCATCCATCTCGACGCCTGGCTTCTGGACGAACGCCGCTTCGAAGACTGGCTGGCGCTGTTCACCGAGGATGTGACCTTCTGGGTGCCCGCCTGGACCGGAGAGGAAACGCTCTCCCGCGACCCCGAAACCGAACTTGCGCTCATCTACATCCGGGGCAAGGAAGGCCTCGACGACCGGGTGTTCCGCATTGGCACGCGCGACAGTTACGCCTCCCTGCCCCTGCCGCGCTCATGCCATGTGGTCGGCAATGTGCTGATCCTCTCCGCCGAAGAGAACGAGGTCGAGGCCGCAGCGTCCTGGACAGTGCATCAATATGCCTCGCTCAAGGGCGCGCGCGTGCATGGGGGGCGATACCGCTACCGGCTGCGCCTCGAGGACGGCGAATGGCGGATCGCCGCCAAGACAGTGACTTTCCTGAACGATGGAGTCGATGTGGCTCTGGATATCTACAATGTCTGAACCGAACACGCCGCCGAAGGGCCTTCGTTTTGCGGTGGACTACGGCCCGCTGCTGGTCTTCTTTGTCACCTACTACGCCGCCGGCATCATGTGGGCGACGGCGGCGATCATGGCGGCGACATCCGTCATGCTGGGCGTCTCCTGGTATTTCGAGCGGCGTCTGGCGCCCCTGCCGCTGGTGACGGCAGGGCTGGTCGCGGTGTTCGGCGGGCTGACCCTGCTGCTTGCGGACGAGACCTTCATCAAGATGAAGCCGACCATCGTGAAGGCGTTCATCGCAGCCGTGCTGCTGGGCGGGCTCGCCTTCGGGAGGCCGCTGCTGAAGCCGCTGTTCGGAGCGGTCTGGAAAATCGACGACGACGGATGGCGCAAGCTGACCTTGCGCTTCGGGCTGTTCTTCGTCGCCATGGCGGTGCTGAACGAGATCGTCTGGCGCACGCAGTCCACGGATTTCTGGGTCAACTACAAGCTGTTCGGCACGATCGGCCTCACATTCGCCTTCTCCCTGACGCAGATACCGGTATTTCGTCGCCACTGGGTCGAAAATCCGGCGGAAAGCGCTTAGTTCCTCCCGGCTCAGGCGGCCCGCTGCGCGGTTTCAAGTAAATCATTGACAACGCGCTCCAAGTGGTTGAGTGTGTTGCATTCGCGAAGGAGATCGCAATAAGGCCGGTAGCGGCGCATCTCGCTGTCTCCCGTGCCCCAGAGCGGCGGCGGCTCCGGATTGAGCCAGATGAGCCGCTTGCAGCGTTCGTGCATCTCCTTGAGATATTCGGCCTTCGGATCCGTGTTGTTCGACCGTGCGTCGCCGAGAATGATGATCGTGGTGTTGCGATCCACGCCCGCCAGGAAACTCTCGCGGAAATTGGTCAGCGATTCGCCATAGTCCGTCGGCATGTAGCCGACCTTCTGCATCACCTTGTCGGCGGCCTCGTCCGCCACGTTGTCCTTGAAGTGCTCCGAGACCTCGATGAGGTAGCCGGAAAAGGCGAAGCTGCGAATGTCGTGCAGGAGCTCGTGCA
>JAJECZ010000430.1 GCA_022821735.1 Alphaproteobacteria bacterium
GCCTGTCCCGCGCCGCCGCGGCCAATCCGCGGGGCGCGACGTTACCAGGATTCCCGCGAATGGGTCGAGCCCCGCGGCCTGGTGGGCGGGCGGGAAGCCGAAGAACAGGCCGACCGCCGCCGCCGTGCCGAGGCCGCTCGCCACGGAGAGGCCGGAGACGAGGAACTCCCAGTCCGTGAACCGGCAGATCGCCCATGTGGCCGCCAGGCCGAGCAGGACGCCGAGCGCGCCGCCGGTGACGGTCAGGATGACGGACTCGATCAGGAACTGGCTGCGGATGTCCCGCTGCCGCGCGCCCAGCGCCCGGCGGATGGCGATTTCCACGCGCCGCTCGGCCACGGACACCAGCATGATGTTCATGATCCCGATGCCGCCGACGATCAGCGATATGCTGCCGACCGCGCCCAGCAGCAGGGTGAAGATGCCCATCTGCGACTCCATCTGGGCGATCAGCTGCTTCGCGGTGACGATGTCGAGCGAGAGGCCCGGCGCCCGCTTGCGAAACCAGGACCGGATGTCCTGCACCGCCGTCTCGTAACGGACGCCGGCGGCGGACCGGGCGATGATGACCTCGACCCCGGGTTCGGGGGCGATCCGCTGCGAGGTGGTGATCGGGATGAAGACGGACTTGTCCGCATTCACCCGGACCGGCAGGGCGTAGCCTTCCTGCTTGCGGTCCAGCACGCCGGCGACGGTGAAGAGCGCCTCATCGACCTCGACGATCCCGCCGAGCAGGCTGTCCACCGCCCGCCCGCCGCGCATCGCGTCCGCGACTTCCGCGCCGATGACGGCGTAATACCGGTCCGTATCCAGGTCCGACACGAACCGCCCCGCCTGCAGCGACAGCCTGTTCACGCTTGCAAAGGACCGGGTGACGCCCTGGATCGCGCCCCGCCCGACCTTCCTGCCGGCGAACTCGAACTGCCCGCGCCCCGATATCCGGGGTGCGGCCTCGGTAATGGACGGCACCGCCGCCGCTAGTTGCACGGCGTCCGCAAGGGCGATGGCGCGCACCCGGCCGCCCTGCCCCTTGCGGACGATCACGATGTCGGTGCCGAGCGCCTCGAACTGCTTGCGGGCCTGCTCCCTGGCGATTTCGCCGAGCGAGACCATCGCGATGACCGAGGAAATGCCGATCATGATGCCGACAAGGCCCAGCACCGTGCGCAGCCGCGCCCGGCGCAGGCTTTCGGCCGCTTCGCGGGCATTGGCCCCGAGGACCGAGAGGGTTCTCGACACCGCGCGTTCCGCTTCACGCCCGGGACGCGGCGCCCGGCTCGAACAGCCTGCCGCCCTGAATGCGCGTCTGCCGCGCGCACTGGCCCGCCACCGACGGGTCGTGCGTGATGATCAGCACCGTAATGCCCCGCTCCGCATTCAGCCGCCGGATCAGCCCCATCACCTCCGCGGCCGTGTCGGTGTCGAGCGCGCCGGTGGGCTCGTCCGCGAGCAGCAGCGCCGGCTCGCCCACCAGCGCCCGGGCGATGGCGACCCTCTGCTTCTGCCCCCCGGACAGCTGGTCCGGCCGGTGGCCGGCCCGCTCCGCCATGCCGACGCTCTCCAGCACGGCTGCGGCGCGGCGGCGCATCTCCGGGCGCGCCATGCCCCGATACACCAGCGGCAGGCAGACATTCTCCAGCGCCGTCAATTGCGGCAGCAGGTGGAAGGACTGGAACACGAAGCCGATATGCCGGTTGCGCAAGGCGGACAACTCGTCGTCCCGCAGGCCGGCGACATCGCGCCCGTCGAGCAGGCAGGCGCCCGAACTCGGGCGGTCCAGCAGGCCGATGATGTTCATCAGCGTCGTCTTGCCGCTGCCCGACGGCCCCATGATCGACACGAGGTCGCCCGCGCCGACCTCCAGGTCGACGCCCCGCAGCACCTCCGCGGTGACCGGCCCCACCCTGTAGGACCGGCGGACATCCGCGAGCCTCAGCATCCCGCCCGGCGCCTTGCCTCGGCCGTCATCGGGGCAGGACGACCCTGTCGCCGGCGGAGAGGCCCGCCACGACCTCCACGGAGTCTAGCGTGGTGAGGCCGAGCTCGACCGCGCGCCGCTCCGCCGTCTCGCCCGCGAGCACGCGCAGCCAGGCCTTGCCGCCCGCCTGCTCCACCGCGCCGATCGGCACCAGCAGGGCCGCGGGACGGTCATGGACGACGATCGTGACATAGGCCGACATGCCCACCCGCAGCCGGTCGCGGGCCTCGGCCGCCAGCCTGTCCAGGGCCGCGACGACCTCGAATTGCGGCGTGCCGCGCCGCCTTTTCGGGTCCGCCCGCGACGAGACCCGGGTCACGGCGCCCTCGATCCTGAGGCCAGGGAATCCGGGACCGGTAATCCAGGCCCGCTGGCCGGCCCCGACCTTCCTCACATCCACCTCGTCCACTTTCGTGACCACGGAGAGGCGCTCCAGGTCCGCGATGGAGAGCATCAGCTCTCCCTGCGCCACCGGGCGGCCCTTCGCCAGCGGCCTCGCCCTCGGGCCGTCCGGCGCCATGACGATCCCGGCCATCGGCGCCGTAACCCGGGCGAGGTCCAGCTTCTCCTCATGCGTGCGCAGCCGGTCCTCGGCCGTCCGGGCCTCCAGCCGCGCCACCCGCCGCGCCTCCTCGCCGCCCCGCGCCTTCACCGCCTCCAGCTCCCGCCCGGCTTCCTCAAGGTCCAGCACCCGGTTCTGCCGCTGGCGCTGCGCGTCCTCATGCTGCGAGGCGGGCACGAGACCCTGCTCCAGCAGGAAGGCGGTCCGCCCGAGATGCCGCTCCGCGTCGTCGAGCGCGATCTTCGCCCGCCGCAGCGCGCGCCGGGCCCGCGCCATGTCGGCGCTGTTCTCCCACGCCTCGATCTCGACAAGCCGGTCCCGCGCCTTGATATGCTCCACCTGGGCCCGGCGGTGGTCCGCGGCCAGTTGCCCCGTGTCGAGATCGACCAGCGGCGCGCCTGCCGCCACACGGTCCCCGGGGCTCGCATGCACCGCGCTCACATGGCTTTCGATCGGGCTGACGATCTCCGCGACGCGGCCCGGCGCCAGATGGCCCTGGAGCGCAATGGTGGACCGGAACGCGCGCGGCTCCACCGTGATGACCGCCAGCGCGGCCGGATCGCCGGCCTCCGGGCCGGGGTCGAGCGCCGCGGTGGCGGTGAAGTAATCCAGCGGCCGGACATACCAGGCGCCGATGGCGAGGAACAGCACGAGGACGAACAGCATCGCGGCGGCGCGCGCCCTGCGAACGCGCTTCGTCATCGCCGAAAACGCCTCGTTCCGGGCCTCCAGGTCGCGATAGGCGCCCCGGAGCTCGTCCAGTTGCGTCTCGATGACCTCCGCCTGGCGCAGCTCCGTCTCGCGCAGCTCCCGGACCTCGGTGATGTCGGACACCACCACGATCATCGCCACCCGCTCGACCGTTCCGCGCTCCCGGTCCTCCGTCGTCAGGCGGGAGGTCGTGACGGAAAGCGACCGGGACTCCTCGCCGACCAGGACCCGCGTGATGCGCCGCGCCATGTCGCTGCGCTCGGCCACGGCGTCGAGCACGATCTGGGTGAACTCGTCGAAGCCCTCGAGCGCGATGAACAGCTCCCCGAACGACCGCCCGGCCGTCGCATCGGGGTCGAGCCCGAACATCCGGCAGAAGGCGGCGTTCGCCAGCCCGACCGTCCCGTCGAAACCGATGACCATCACCCCGTCGGACAGGTTCTCCAGCAGCGTGCGGTAAATGTCCGGCCCGCGGTCCGTCATGGCGCAACCGCCTCAAGCCGGACGCCCCACCGGTCCAGCGTGCGCCCCGCCGTCCGGTCGAGCCGCGTCAGCGCATCGAGATAGGCGAGAATGGCGTCCGCCTCGGCCTGCTCGGCCCGCACCAGCTCCTCCTCCGACGCCGCCACCTCGAAGGTGGACGACAGGCCCTGGCCGAACTTCGCCTCCTCCACCGCAAGGTTCCTTTCCGCCAGCGCGCGCGCATCGCCCGCCAGTTCCGCCACGCGCAGCCCGACCTCGACATCGTTCACCGCCTGGCGCAGCGCGACGCCGATCGACTCGCGCAGCTCGAAGACGCTCCTCTCCGCCTTCTTCAGCGCGTTGCGGGCCCGGAGGCGTTCAAGCTCGGGCGCCCGGTCGTTCAGGGGAATCGTGGCGTCCATCCGCACCGAGCTGTCCGTCTGCCCGGTGTCGTTATGGTCCCACTGGACGCTGACGGAAAGGTCCGGCAACAGGTTATTGCGGGCCACCGCCAGCGCGATCCGGGCGCTCTCGACCCGCAGCCCGGCCTGCAGGTAGTCGGGGCGGTCGCGCAGCGCCTCCTCCAGCGTCGGCTGAAAGGCGGCGTCCCGCCGTTCCGCCCTCAGCTCCTCCAGCGGGCGGATCCGAACCCGGCTGTCCAGCTCCAGAATGCCGATCAGCCCGAACTGGGCCGCCTCCAGGCGGTTCCGCGCCCGCACCAGCGCCAGTTCCCGGTTGGCGATCGCCGCCTCCGACCGCCCGGCTTCGCGCTCCGCCACGCGCCCCGCGCCGATCAACGCGCGCGTCGCCGCAAGCTGTTCGCGGGCGCGCTGCAACGAGGCCTCGCCGATCTCCACTTGCCGCCCCGCCCCGATCAACGCCCGATACGCTCCGATGACGGACACGACCAGGTCCGCCGCCGTGTTGCGGAAGGCGAGCATGTCGGTCC
>JAJECZ010000029.1 GCA_022821735.1 Alphaproteobacteria bacterium
TCGAAGGCTTTGCGTCCACCGTGCGGGTCGGCGAGCGGCGCAGCCCGGTTCTGGGCGCGGGCGAGCCCACCATGGCGCTGGCGGACGGCGACACCTGTCATCTCGATGTGATCGACCGCTGGGGCAACATGGTCTCGGCAACGCCCTCCGGTGGCTGGCTGCAAAGCTCGCCCGTCATCCCCTCGCTCGGCTTCTGCCTCGGCTCGCGCATGCAGATGTTCTGGCTGGAGGAAGGCCTGCCCGGCTCCCTCGCGCCGGGCAGGCGGCCCCGCACCACGCTCAGCCCCTCCTTCGCCTTCCGCGACGGCGAGCCCTGGATGGCGTTCGGCACGCCCGGCGGCGACGGACAGGACCAGTGGTCGCTGATCTTCTTCCTGCGCCATGTCCACCACGGCATGAACCTGCAGGCGGCGATCGACGCGCCCACTTTCCAGAGCCACCACTTCCCGTCTTCCTTCTACCCGCGCCAGGCCGATCCCGGTCGGCTGGCCGTGGAGGAACGCCTGCCCGGGGAAGCCGTCGCCGAACTCGGCCGTCGCGGCCACGAGATGGAGGTCATCGGCCCCTGGAGCATCGGGCGGATCAGCGCGTGCGCCCGGGAGGACGGGCTGTTGAAGGCAGCGGCCAACCCCCGCCTCATGCAAGGCTACGCGGCCGGTCGGTGAAGGCGCTCCGTGTCCTTCTGCTGCTGAGCCTGGCGATAGGCTCCGGCGCTGCGGCTCAGACCGGCGCCGACGCGGGGCGCGAACCGTTCCTCTTCCAGGCCGACCGGCTCGATTTCGACCGCGAACGCAATGTCGTGACGGCCGAGGGCAATGTCGAACTGGCCCGCGAGGGGCGCATCCTGCGTGCGGACCGGGTCGCGCTGGACCGGACAACCGGCGTCGCGCGCGCGGACGGGAATGTCACCCTGATCGAACCGGACGGCGAGGTCCTGTTCGCGGATTCAGTCGAGCTGACCGAAGACCTCAGGGACGGCTTCGTCGAGCAGTTCAAGGCCCGGCTCGGTACCGGTTCGCGGCTGGCGGCAAGCTGGGGCCAGTTGCAGGGCGGCACGCGGGCCGACCTCAACCAGGCCGTATATTCCGCCTGCGAGCCCTGCGGCGAGGACCCGTCCAAGGCGCCAGTATGGCAGGTGAAGGCCCGGCGCGTCACCCACGACAGGGTCCAACGGCAGGTAACTTACCGCGACGCCGTGCTGGAGATGTGGGGGGTTCCGGTCCTCTACACCCCGTATCTCAGCCACCCCGACCCGGACGTGACCCGCAAGACCGGTTTCCTTGCGCCGACGGTCGGGCATCGCAGCGGCCTCGGCGCCCGGGTCGAAACGCCGTGGTTCTGGAATATCGCGCCGAACCGGGACGCGACCTTCATTCCGGTGATCGCCGCCGAGCGCGGTTTTGTGGGCGCCGGCGAGTACCGGCATCTGTACGACGGGGGACGCCTAGAGGTTTCCGGCAGCCTTGCGACTCTCGACAAGGTGCCGAAGGAACGGGCCGGCAGCGGGCCGCGCGGGCATATCCGCCTCAAGGGCGAGACGCATGCAAGCGACGAATGGCGGCTCCGGGGCGAGTTCTACCGAACGTCTGACGACGGCTATCTCGACCTGGTCGGGTTCGACGGCAGCGAAACATTGCCGAGCTTCGCCGAAGCGGAGGGGTTCTTCGACCGCGGCTATGCGCGCGTGGGCGCATTCGATGTGCAGGAGTTGCGAAGCGGCATTTCCGGGGACAAGTCCCCGTTGGCGGCGCCCGAGTTCCTCTATGAATGGCAGGGCCGTCCCTCGCCGGACGGCGCCTGGTCGATGCGGGCCGCCGGCGCCGCCCTGCACCGGCGCCGCGATGACGAGAACCAGCGCGTGACGCTCGAAGGCGGCTGGCGGCTGGAGCGCTTCACCGACGGCGGTCACCGGCTTGAAGTCGGGGCCGGCCTGCGGGGCGATTTCGCGCATGGGGACCTTGTGCGTGAGAACACAGCCGCGGACGACAATAATGCCCGCCTGCTGCCGCAAGCCTCCGCCGGCTGGAGCTACCTGCTGGCCGGCGGCATGGAAGACCTGCAGCTGACGGTCGAGCCCAGGGCGCAGGTCGTGCTGGGCCGGAACAGCGCCGATGCCGACGAATTCCCCATGGAGGACAACCGCGCGGTCGAGTTCGAATTCGACAATCTGTTCGCGGTCAACCGGTTTCCGGGCCTGGACGGCGCGGAGACGGGCCAGCGCGTCGATTACGGGCTTCAGACCAGCCTGCACGGTGCCGGCGACTGGCATGTGGACGCCGGCATCGGACAGAGCCGGCGCCAAAAGGCGAACCGGGATGCGCCGCCGGGCTCCGGGCTCGATACCGCCGTTTCCGACATCGTCGGCAGAATTGGCCTGACCGCCGGAGAGATGACCTCGCTCGGCTACCGCTTCCGTCTCGACAAGGACGACCTCACCGCCCGGCAGACCGCCCTCGACCTCTCGGTGAACCTGGACCCGCTGTATTTCGACGCCCGCTACGCCAGGGCCGTGGGCGTCCCCGACCGTGATCCCGTTCCGGACCAGATGGAGAAGGCGGAGGGAGACGAACGCGAGCAGATCGATTTCATCCTCGGCGGGAAGATGGACATGAAATGGTCGGCTTTCGGCCGCTACCGGCGGGACCTGGACACCGGGCGTTCGCTGCTCGGGGGAACGGGCCTCAAATACGAGGACGAGTGCCTGCTGTTCGAGGCCGCTTTCGAGCGGGAATACAAGGTTGCCGGAGGCGATGCGGATAACCGTGTCACGGTTCGACTCGTCTTCCGGGACCTCGGCAACATTCCTGCAACGCAAGGAGTCCTGGGCGCCGGGCGGCGGGCTCAGACAACGCCCTCGGCGCGAAGCTCCCCGATCTCCGCTTCCGAATAGCCGATCTCGGAGAGGATTTCGTCGCTGTGCGCGCCGTGCTCCGGCGGCGGGCGGGCCGTTCCGGGCCCGTCCGTATCGGCGAGGAAGGCCGGATTGACGGTATAGACATCGCGCTCGACGCCCGCCGGTCCCGGGCGGCGCTCGATGAACCGCCTCTCGGCGAGGGCCGGATGGGCGAGCGCCCGGGAAATGTCGTTTATCGGCGCGGCCGGGACGCCGGCGGCCGCCAGGCGCTCCTCCCACCCGTCCGGCGTATCGGCCGCGAACGCCTCCTCCAGTTCCGCCCGAAGCGCATCCGCATTCGCCTGCCGCATCTCGTTGTTGGCGAAGCGCGGGTCGGCCTGGAGTTCGGGCCGTCCAAGCGCTTCGCAGAGCCCCTGCCACTGGCGCTCGGTCAGGCAGGTCATCAGGAGGGACCCGTCCTTGACGCGGAACGAGTCCGCCGTCGGGATCCGCGCCGGCGAGGAGTTGCCGACCGGCCGGGCCAGACTGCCGGTGGTCAGGTAGTCGATCAGCAGCGGGGCGAGCATTGAGAGGGAGGACTCGAACATGGTCACGTCGAGACGCTGGCCCTCGCCCGTCGCCTGCTGGCGGTAGAGCGCAGACGCGCAGGCGAAGGCGGCGGTGATGCCGGTGGAGAGGTCGACGGCCGTGAAGCCGGCGCGCACCGGTCCCGTATCGGGATGGCCCGTGACCGACATCATGCCCGACGCCGCCTGGATCGCGCCGTCATAGGCCGGCGCGCCGGCATAGGAGCCGGTCTGCCCGTAGCCGGAGATCGAACAGAAGACGAGGCCCGGCCGGACCGCCTTCAGCGCTTCGTAGCCGAAGCCCAGCCGGTCCATGGTGCCCGCCTTGAAATTCTCGACAACGATGTTCGCTCCGGCGACAAGCCGGTGTACCACCTCGCGGGCGCGGGGATGCTTGAGGTCGAGCGTGAGCGCCCGCTTGCCCGAGTTGATCGACAGGAACATCGGCGACATGCCGAGCCGGCCGAGATCGTTGTCGCCGATCAGGTAGCGGCCCTGGTCCCCGCCGGTCCGCTGCTCCAGCTTGATGACATCGGCCCCCATCATCGCCAGGTGCTGGGTGCAGAAGGGGCCGGCGATCACCTGCGTGAAGTCGATTACCCGCACCCCGTCGAACGCCTTCGCCATGGCCCGCATCTCCCCCCGTGCCGCTGCGGCAATACTAGCCCCTGTCGGCAATACGAGGAATCCGGCAGACTCGACCCTCCCGCAATTCAGGAATGCCTCATGCGACCGCGCGACGCCGCCACGCTGATTCTCTTTCGCCGCCAGGCAGGGGACATCGAGGTGCTGATGGGGCGCCGGTCGCCGCGCCACGCCTTCATGCCCAACACGTTCGTGTTTCCCGGCGGCAGGGTCGATCCCGAGGACGGGCGTGTCGCGCCATTCGCGGACCTCCGCAAGCCCGTGCTCGACCGCCTGCAACGCAACGCGACGCCGAGGCGCGCCCGGGCGCTCGGTCTGGCCGCGATCCGGGAGGCGTTCGAGGAAACGGGGCTCACCGTCGGCGCACCGCATGGCGGACTGCCGGACATGGACCGCATCCCGGCCTCCTGGCGCCCCTTCTACGAGACGGGCCTCGCCCCCCGCCTCGACGTGCTCGACTACGTGTTCCGGGCCATCACGCCGCGCGGCGACGTGCGGCGCTTCCACGCGCGCTTCTTCCTCGCCGACAGCCGCCATGCCGAGGGCGAGCTCGGCGGCAGCGGGGAGTTGCAGGACCTGCAGTGGATCGCCATCGACCGCGCTGTCGCGATGCCCGCCACGCCCGGCGTCACCGCCAGGGCGCTGGAGGAAGTGCGGCACCGGACGGCCGAAGCCGGGCGCCCGCATCCGTCCCATCCTGTGCCGCTCTACCACGGCACCCGGTATGGCGACCGGGTCCGCCTCGACCCCTGACCCCCGCAAAGGAGCGCAGTCCCTCCCATGTTGATCGAACAGCGCAGCTACGACTTCCATCCCGGCCGCATGGATGCCTGGCTCGAGGTTTACGGCCGGCTCGGCATGCCGGCATCCGACCGCCATATGGGCCCGAGCCTCGGCTGCTTCACCACCGTCATCGGCCCCGTAAACCGCTTCGTCTTCCTGCGCGGCTACGACGATATCGACGCGCGCGACGCCGGTCAGGCCGCCCGGGCGAAGGACCCGCAGTGGCAGGAGTTCCGGAAGGAGGCGGGCGCGCTCGGGGCACTCAAACGCCAGGAGAGCAAGTTCCTCCGCCCCACATCCTTCTCGCCCGTGCAGAGCGAGGCCGACCTGCCGTGGAAGCGCACCCTTCCGGGCGCCGGCATGATCGTGGACCACCGCACCTATGACATGCATCCCGGCAAGGGCGGCGCCTGGCTCGACGCCTACCGCGATGTCGGCCTCGCCGTGCAGCGCCGGCATCTGGGGCAGTTGCTCATGTTCGCGACCACGGAAGTGGGCCCGATCAACCAGGCCGTCTTCATGTGGGCCTATGGGAGCATCGGCGACCGCGAGCGCCGGCGGGCCGGCATGGAGCAGGACCCGGGCTGGGCCGCGTTCCGCCTGCGCCACCAGCCGTTCCTCGCGCTTAAGCAGCAGACGAACCAGCTTCTGGAGCCGACCTTGTTCTCTCCGGTCCGTTGAGCGGAGTTCACAAACGGCGCAGGAGTTCCGCCGCCAGCGCCACGGCGACGGTCCAGACAGTGGCGCCGCCGGCCCACAAGGCCCATCGCGCCCGGAGCGGCCAATGGCGAGTCGGGCGGCGGCTCCAGTAGAGCAGCGGGATACACCAGGGCGCCAGCCAGCTCACGGCGATGGCCGCCGGCCACCGGGCCGCTTCGGGGGCTTGCTCGCCGAAGAACAGGACCGTCACGGCATCGAAGACGATGGCGCCGGGGATCGACAGCAATACGAGGCCGAACAGGAAGCCGAGCCCCAGCGCCGCCAGCAGCACATAGCAGCGCGGCGAGAAGACGAACAGCAGCAGGCGGAACCAGAGGTCGTTCATGCCGGCCTGCCCGCTTGCGGCAAGGCATCCTCTGCTGCAAGAGTGGGGGAAACGCACTCTCGGAGGTTTGTCTCATGACGCCGGAGCGCATTCTGGCCGAACCGCCGCGCGTCCTGCCGCAGCAGGCCCGCATTGACTATTTCGACAAGGGCTTCGCGCTCGTCGAGGACGCCGTGCCGGAGGCCTGGATCGACCGGCTTCTGGCGGTCACCGGGCGCATGGTGGAGGCGAGCCGCTCCGAGCACGAGTCGGGGCATGTCTTCGACATCGCTCCCGAACATGGCCCGGACAATCCCCGCGTGCGCCGCATCAAGCGCCCGGACGAACAGGACGAGACCTATTGGGCCTTCGTGCAGGACGTGCTGGCCGACATTGCGGCCGACCTTCTGGGACCGGATGTCGTCTTCCACCATTCCAAGCTGAACTTCAAATGGTTCGAAGGCGGCGACGAGGTCAAGTGGCACCAGGACATCCAGTTCTATCCGCACACCAATTACGACCATCTGACCATCGGCACATATCTGGCCGACACCGGCCCGGAAAACGGCCCCATGTCGATGCTGCCCGGCAGCCACAAGGGGCCGCTCTACGACCTTTACGGGCCGGACGGAAGCTGGGCCGGCCATTTGCGGACCGAGGATGCCGCCAGCCTGGCCACCGGCGACGCCGAGACCCTGACCTGCCGGCACGGCGCGGTCTCGATCCACAATTGCCGCACGCTCCACTATTCCCGCCCGAGCCGGACCGACGCCGGTCGTCCGCTGCTGCTCAACGCCTTCGCCGCCGCCGATGCCCGGCCCTATACGCCGCATCCCGACCCCTCCTCCCACACGGGCGAGGTGGTCCGGGGCATGCCGGCCCGCATCGCCCGGCACGATCCCCGTTCATGCCCGATTCCGCCGGACTGGTCGGGCGGCTACAGCTCGATCTTCGCGGCGCAGTCCGGCGAAGAAGCGCCGATGTAGGGCGTCGGCAGCGGGTCAGCGGTTGTTGTAGTTCCCGGCCCGCTTGTCGCGCCAGGCGGCGATCGCCTCCTTGTGGTCCTCGCTGGAGCGCGCCAGCACCATGTGGGATGAGACCATGTCCAGCGCGCTGCGCAGGTCCATGTCGAGGCCGGCATACATGGCCCGCTTGATGAGCCGAATCGAGATCGGCGAGGAGTTCACCAGCTTCTCGACATAGGCGCGGGTGCCGGCCTGGAGCTCGTCGTCCGGGAACACCTTGTTGACCAGGCCGATCTCCAGCGCCTCCTGGGCGGAGAGGAAATCCGCGCTCCAGAGCAGTTCCAGCGCCTTCGGCACGCCGACGATGCGCGGCAGGAACCAGGCCCCGCCATTGCCCGGCACGAGGCCGACGCGCACATAGGTCTCCGCGAAGCGCGCGCTCTCGGCGGCGAAGCGCAGGTCGGCATGCAGGCTCATGTCCATGCCCGCACCGACCGCCACGCCGTTGACGGCCGCGATCACGGGCTTGTCGATTTCCCGGATCTTGAGCGAGAGCTTCTGGATCAGGTCCCAGAGGCCCGACTTGATCTCCAGCGGCGTCGGCGGCTGGTCGCTGCCCATCTGCCGGGTGTCCCCGCCGGCGCAGAAGCCGCGCCCGGCGGCGGTGACGATCACCGCCCAGACATCCTCGCGCGTCCGGCATTCCTCCAGCCGGTCCAGGTATCCCGTCAGCATCTCATGCGTGAAGGCATTCAGCCTGTCCGGGTTGTTGAAGGTGATGGTCGCGATTCTGTCGCTGACATCGAAAAGCAGTTTGTCGGTCACGCCGTTCCTCCGGTTGTGCAAGCGGCGCGGCCAGCCTAGCCCGATTTTCCGCCCGCGGTCACGGCCGGGCTGGCGAAGAAAAAGGCGGGACTCCATACTGGCCCCGTCCCCCGGCGAACTGCCGAACGGCCGGCGCCCATGCAGAGGAGGAGCCCCATGTCGACCCTCACCGAAAGCCCGGCTGCCCGCCTTGCAGAGCCGGGCGCGCCGCAGGACGGCCTGTCGCATGTCGCCGGCGAGCGGGCGCCGCCGCTCCGATACGAGACCATACCGGACGCGCTCCGCGAGGCGGTTTCCCGCCACGGCGCGCGCCGGGCCGTCGTGCTGCCGCAGGAGGACCGGACGCTGAGTTATGAAGAGCTGGACCGGGAGGTGGACGCGCTGGCGGCCGGGCTGCTGGCGCTCGGCCTCGGCAAGGGCGACCGCGTCGGCATATGGTCGCCCAACCGGCTCGAATGGGTCCTCACGCAGTTCGCCACCGCACGGTTCGGCGCGATCCTGGTCAACATCAACCCCGCCTACCGGCCGGTCGAGCTCGAATACGCGCTGAATGCGGTCGAATGCCGGGCGCTCGTCACGGCCGAAGCGTTCAAGTCGTCCCGCTATATCGACATGCTGCGCGAACTCGCGCCCGAGCTCGCAGGCTGCGAGCCGGGCCGGCTCCGGTCTTCGAGGCTGCCGCATCTGGAAACCGTGATCGCGATGAGCGCTGACCCCGGGCCGGGGATATTCCGCTTCCACGACGTGATCGGGCTCGGAGGGCCGGCGGAGATGTCGCGGCTGGACGCCATGACCGCGAGCCTCAGCCCGGACGACCCGATCAACATCCAGTTCACCTCCGGCACTACCGGATCGCCAAAGGGCGCCACTCTCACCCACCACAACATCGTCAACAATGCGCGCTTCGTCACCGGCCGCATCAGGCTGACCGAACAGGACGCCTTGTGCATTCCGGTGCCGCTCTACCACTGTTTCGGCATGGTGATGGGGGTGCTGGGCTGCGTGACGCAGGGTGCGGCGATGGTGTTCCCCGGCGAAGGCTTCGATGCGGCGGAAACGCTGTATGCGGTTTCCGAGGCCCGCTGCTCGGCGCTCTATGGCGTGCCGACCATGTTCGTCGCCATGCTGGAGGAGGCGGCGCGCGGCGGCTACGACCTCTCCCCGCTGAGAACCGGCGTCATGGCAGGGGCGAGCTGCCCCATCGAGGTGATGCAGCGGGTGCTCGACGAGATGAACATGACGGAAGTCACCATCTGCTACGGCATGACGGAGACTTCGCCCGTCTCCTTCCAGAGCTTCGTGGACGACCCG
>JAJECZ010000462.1 GCA_022821735.1 Alphaproteobacteria bacterium
CCAAGCATATCCTATGAATTTATTGTCGATTTGCCTAGAGATAAATAGCGATTGAGCAATTCTTCCTTGCAACGCCAAGAGAACGGCGTCCTGAGATGCCTGGTCATCATCTGGCCGCGGTACATGGCATCCTTGCCAAACGGTTGACTTTCCATATAGGGCGGATTTCGGATTCTTGTCTTGCCGTTGAAACAAAAAAATCTGGCCTTCAAACGACAGGACACCGCATGAAACGATTTGAATGTAATTCAAATCCTCCTCGACTTCACTTCGTTTTCGGTATTGTCCTTTTTCCTTTACGATTCGCAACATCTGCTCGGTTTCAGAAGCAGGACAAAAGGAATTCGGGGCCGCCGAAAGTAGATCATTTAGCTCCTCCTTGGGCACAACAAGTATTTCCGGATTAACGAATGCTTCGAATTCTGTCAGTATTTCATTGAGAAGCTCAACATTTGTGGATCGAACACCTTCTTGATCTGTGTCCCTAATTACAATTTTCTTGAAGTCATCGCCATAGCGGGATGCGGCACTATCCACGGCGTCGCATAGCGTTCGCAGCATAGATTGGTTCATGATGCTCCCGGGCCTGGAGGTTATGCGGTTTTCTTGTTCGCGTTCAAGGGCTGTGTCGGCGTTGGCACGCAAAACGGTTACCATGTCAAAAAGGTTCCGCCAACGCTTCATCAGCAAAAACTTTTCAATATTGGCTAGCTCGTCACAGGATAATTCTCCACGATCAAATTGTGTTTTAAACCAAATTAGTGCATCGAAAAGGCCTCGATCCACAATGATTATATCTGTTGGTGTATCAACGGTTTCCAGCAACTCGGCGAGCATGCTGGTGGCGCACCAGGTATTGAAGAACAAATGGCCTTTCATCGGGATCGGGCACTGGTCGGCCCGTTCTCGCAGAACATGGACGTCAAAATCGTGGCGCCGAAAGAAATGCCGACTTGCCTCGACTGACGTACTCTTGCCTGACTTGGGTGTACCCGCAAATTCGACGACAAAGGCCCGCGAGGCGAAGCCGATTATGGAGTGCAGGGAGGCGGCCCGGCTCTCAAGCTCTTGAATTCGACCATTAATCGGTGAGTCTGTGGACATGCGGCAGGCCCTGCGGCAGGGAAAGGGGGGGCAGCGATACCAGGAGTGTACCGGTAGTGCATCGCCTTAGGCAACCGGACCAGGGCGGCATGGAGTCCATCTCGAGATCGCTCTCCGGCAAGACGGGGCTCCGAGGCCGCCCATTCGCCTGCCGAGGCCGGCAACGGCGGCGGTAAAGGCGGAATGGGGGAGGAAGCGGGTCAGACGCTTGGGCGGCAGCTTGTGCGTGCCGGAGCTCCCGAGCCGCGTCGGGGCAGCGATGATCAGCCCTGAAGCCGCACGGCCGTTGGCCCGGGAAATCTCTTTCTGTCCCCAGGCAATGCCAAAGGTCTCCCCAGCGGCGTCGGTGCATAGGAGGCGTCGCGCATATGCAACAGGCACGGAAACGGAAACTCACCCCTGCCGGAGCATAGGTCCCGATGGCAGGGTATGCCCGGAACGCCGAAGCCGTGGCGCGCCGGGCACCGGCCCCGGCGTTCCGGGGGCAGGGGAGGGCGGAGACGCCCTGCGGGGCGCGATGACCTCTCCGCGCCGCCTGTTCCCGCACCCCGCCGAACCCCTCCGAGAGGTCATCGCACGTCAGGGTGCCGATCATGCCCTCATCCCCGGCGCCGACGAAGGCGCCCTCGATCTCCCCGTCATCGCCCGAGGTCCGTGAGAACGCGTTCGCCTTCACACGGATCCCGAAATGAAGGCCGCCGTCGTCCCACCGCATGCTGGAACCGACGGCTGTCGGGCCGCGCCGTGAGTCCGGAACTCGAGCGCCGTGAAGGCGACGCCGTACCGCCCCATGGGAATGGCCTGCAGATCGGCGCGGCGCGTCTCCGCATCGTGCATCTTCCGGACCAGAGCGGTGTCGATAGCACCGGGCGCCAGGGTGTTGACGGTTACGCCCGAGGTCGCCCATTCCGCCGTCAGCGCCGTGCTTCGCCCGCTCCGCGTTGGCTGTCGATCCGCGCGGTTCAGAAGGACGCCGAAGCGTCGCCGCCCGGGTTGTATCTGTCCTTGTTGCCGTCGTTACGCGCGCACTGCATGCGGCCGCTCAGGACGCCCTGCTCGTTGATCCTGGCGTTCCATGAGCATTTCGAACCGCGTTCCCATCGTGCATCCAGGGAAAGCGTGTCTCCCTGAATCGTGCCGGACGCCCTGGCGATCTTCGCCTTGCCCGGCGTCGAAAACTCCCCGGCGAAGGAACTCCCCGCGACCTCGTTGATGCGCAGGGTCTGCACATATGTCCCGGGCTTGTCGTCCCGGCCCTTGAAGGCAACGGAGATGGTCACCTGCGGCATGCCCGAGACATAGGCCGCCAGGGCCGCACCCTGCAGATCGTCATTGGCCGACCGGAACGCCGCCGAGAGCGCCAGGCGCTTCAAGGTCGCGTCCTCCGACGCCATCGCCGCATTGAACGCCGCCATCTGTTCCGACGCATCGGCCGAGGCCAGCTTGGCGCTCAGCAGGTCATAGCGCTTCTTGTCGGCCGCAACCCGGGCCTCCACCGCCTGCGCTTCCAGGTCGAGCGCACGCTGGCGCTTCGGGCCCAGCGCCTCGAGCGCGGCCGCCAGCTCGTCCTGGGCCGCCCCTTCCTTCTCCGCCTGGGCGATCGCGAGCTGCGTCTCGGCCCTGGCCTTCACGGCCGCGACCTTCTCCCTGTGCAGAGCCTCGAGCTGGGCGAGCGTCTTGCGATTGTCCGCGATCATCGCATCGACCGCCGAGCCGAAGCCCGCCAGGTCGGCGTCGATCCGGCCCTTCAACGCCTCCAGGCGCCGGCGATAGCTGTCCTCCAGCAGGGCCCGCTCCTGGGCGTCCGCCTCCGCCGCGAGCCTCGCCAGAATATCGGCGTTGGCCGCGGTCCGCGCCGCCCGCTCGGCCAGAGCCTTCGCCGTCTCCCGGCCCTGCATGAACGTCTCGATCGCCTGCTGCGAACTTTCGTCCCCCGCGACCACGACAGGACCCTCGAACATCGATCGCGGCCGACCCAGCGCCGCCACCGAGTTCTCCATCTCCAGCTTCGTGGACCACTTGCCTTTCTCGAGCGTGGAATGTCCGATGCCGTAGAGCCTGTAGGACTTGCCGGCCGGCGTAACCACGGCGATGACGCTGAAAGGCTCGACCTTGTCGACGAGCCGGAACAGGTCCTCGCGCGGCGCGGCGTCCGCCGTGAAACGCTGGCGATAGCGCGGCGAGATGTCGTCGCCGTCATTCACCGACGCCTGGATCTCGACCGCTCCGACCGTCCACCAGGACGGCACGCCCGGACCCAGGGCCGACGCGAGTTCGTCCGGACCTGGCGCCTGCTGGGCCAGAACGGGACCGTGAAAACCGATGACCGCCGCGGCAGCCAGAATTCCCGCCAGGATGCGCATGGAAACCCCCTCTCCAGATTGAATTGATCCGGTCCCGGATGTCCGGCGGCGGGGGCCGAAGTCCCCTGCCGCCATCACCGGAGCGGTTGGCTACCAGCTTTTGCTGGGCCAGCCTGTCGGCAGGCCGGCGGCCTTCCAGCTCTTCGCCCCGCCGCGATACCAGTTCACGCGCGTGTAGCCGAGCGAGGCCGCCGAGAGGGCAGCGTTGTAGGACAGCCAGCATTCCCAGCCCTGGCAGAAGAACACCAGCGCCCGGTCCCTGTCGCCGCCGGTCAGCTCCGCGAGGCGCGCCCCGAGGGCCTGCTTCCTGTCTTCCTTGCCCGCGCCGGGCAGCCAGTGGGCGCCCGGAAGCGAGCGGTGGCCGCCGGAGCCGCCGAGCACGTCGACCAGCACCGGCGGCGGGTCCGCCTTCAGCATCCCGACCAGGTCGGCGGTCGTGACCGTCCTGGCGCTGGCATGGCTGACCGGCGTTGGCGCGTGGAACTGCGAGGTCCGCATCGATCCTGTCGGGCGAACGCCCTTGTCCACGTCCTCGGAACCGTAATGGGCGGCCGACAGCTTCGCCTCGGCAAGATGCGGGCGCAGTTCGGAGACCGTCCTGACCGTGGCTGACTGGCAGGCGCCGAGAAGGCCGGCCATGGCCAGTGCGGCGAGCGTACGAGACGACAATGAAAGCATGAGCGAGAATCCCTCTACCCGTTGATGCGAAACGGCCCCGGCTGGCGCCGGGCCGTTGTCACCATCCACGATTGCGTAGAGAGTCCCGCTTATTCGCCCGGGCGCGGGTAGCTAACCCCCGCCGGGTGTCGGGCTGTTCTATTAGGCGGGCGACCCGACAGAGCGGGATCGCGAATGGTGACGGGGAGAGTTTGTCACGGAGCGGCGCGGGAAGTCGAGTCCCGTCGATGAGGGCGCTCGAAGTCATTCCGGCCCCCGAACGCCCTCATCGACGGGAATCTCCTTGCTCAGGACCTTCACAGCCTCAACGGCGCACGACGGTAGAAGGGGTATTTGATGCGAATTCCTGTCATATGGGGGAGAGGCCT
>JAJECZ010000466.1 GCA_022821735.1 Alphaproteobacteria bacterium
GGCCCCGGCGAGCCTGCGGGCAACCTCCTCATGCGCGGCCCCGTCGAAACCCTCCTGCGCCTCAAGCTCCTCCCGGCTCTCGCGGTGCCGCGCGAGCGCGCATCGGGCCCGGTCGAGGCCGCTGCGCACGGCCTCGGCGAGCGGTCCGGGCTCGGTCCCGGCCTCCTGCGCCTCGCCGGCCTCGATCTCGCCGAACTCGTCCTCATGCGGCAGCGGCCAGAGCCGGGCCCGGCTGTTCTGACCGGCCGGCCCCGTAAGCCCGACGATCTCCGCCTGGAAGCGCAGCACCCGGAGCATCGTGTGAGCCGAGCCGCTGGCGACGGCCGCATCCCACGCCTGCTCCAGCCGGGCCAGCAGGATACGGGCCTCGTCCCTCCCGGTGCGCTTCCACGACAGGCGGATGCGCCGCAGCCGTTCCACGATCCAGGGCCGTTCCAGCAGGGCGCAGCCAGTCTGGCGGGCGGAGCGCTCGGAGTAGCCGGCCTGCCTTGCGGCGTCCGCGGCATTGCCGGAGACGGCATAGTGGCGGCAGAAGGCCTCCTGGCGTGTGGAGAGCGCAATGGCCGGGTCGATGATGGGCATGGGATGCGGCTCCTTTCGTTCCGCTGGCGTTCGACAAGGAAACCCGGCAGCGGTGCGGGACCGCGCCGGGCCGGGGACGGCGTTGACGGACAGCACCGCCCCGTCGGGGAGCGACCCTGTTTCGCGCGTATCGCGCGCGGGCGCGGGCGGGCGTCGGCGCCGGCGCGGTTCGTGCGCCTGATTGCGCGCGCGAGCCAGAGGGCGGACTTCGCCTGTGCGTCGAATCGGGGTCGTTCCGCGCCGGGACGGCGCGAGGGAAAGCGGTCCGCGCGGACTTCGCCACCCACGGACCCATCCAACCACAAATTTCTGTAGGTCAAGCCCTATTCAGGGATTTATTTCAAAATATGAGAACAAACGGTTTTGCCTCTGAGGACCGGACCTTCAGCCGCCGCCCGGTCTATGTCGGCCAGCGGGCAGCGCGGGTCACGCCGCATAGACGAGTTCCCGGGACTCATTGATGGACGCGCGCATATACGGGTTCTGCACCGCGCCCAATTCGACCAGATCGACGGGGCGGCCGAGCGCGTCGCAAAGCGCATCCTTCAGGTCGAAATACTGGTCCAGCGTCCGGGGGCCGGCCGTGGGCCTGAATTCCACGAGGAAGTCGGCGTCGCTCGTCTCGGGGTCGAAGTCCGCGCCGCGCGCCGCCGAGCCGAAGACCTCCAGCCGCGCGACGCCGTGGCGCCGGCAGAGCGCGGCCAGTTCCTCCCGCTTGTCGGCAATGGCGGCGTGCACGGCGGTTTCTCCTGCTTCCGCTGCCAGGGATACGCGCCCTAGCTCGGCCGGTCGCCCTCGATCTGGATGCGGCGCATGTCGCGGCGGTGGCCGGAATAGTCGTTGATGGCGGCGTGCTTGAGGCAGCGATTGTCCCAAAGGGTGAGCGTGCCCGGCTCCCAGGAAACGCGGCAGGTCAGCTCCACGCGCTCGCCCGCGGCGTAAAGATAGTCCAGCAGCGGCGTGCTCTCGGCCTCGGTCATGCCCTCGAAGCGGATGGTGTAGGCGCGGTTGACAAAGAGGCCCTTGCGCCCGGTGTCGGGATGGGTGCGGACCACCGGGTGCAGGCTCTCGGTCGGCCGCCAGGCGTCGTCCTCGCGGTTCCTGGTCGAGCGCAGCGCGTTGAAGTTCGTCGCCGGCCCGGCGACGCGGGTGTCGTTGTGCACGGCGCGCATGCCCGAAAGCGTGGCCTTCATGCCGTCCGACAGGAGGTCCCAGGCGCCCTGCTGGTCCGCGAACAGCGTGTCGCCGCCGGCGGGCGGCACCTCGAGGGCGTAGAGCGCCGAGCCGAGCGGCGGCTTCTCCAGGCAGGTGGTGTCGGTGTGCCAGTTCTCGCCGACCGCCGCCTTGTCGTCGGGCTCCTTGCGGATCGCGATGACCTCGGGATGCTTGCCGTCGGCGATCAGGTTCGGATGCACGATCAGCGGGCCGAAACGAAGGCCGAAGGCCATCAGGGACTCCTCGTCCATCTTCTGGTCGCGGAAGCAGAGCACCTTGTGGCGCAGGAAGGTTTCACGGACCGCCGCGAAGCCTTCATCGTCGAGCGCCGTGAGGTCGATGCCCCGCACCTCGGCCCCGCAGGACCCGGAAAGCGGCTTCACCTGCATGTCCGCCAATCCATGAATTCCATCCGGCATGTCACGCATCCTCCGTCTCGCGGCGAAGATACCACGGTGTCTTCCCCGGATCGCGCCGTTTGCGGCGGGCCGGTTTGGGAGCCGGTTCCGGCGCCGTCTCCGGCTTGGGCGGGGCCTTCGCCTCCGGCTTCGTCCCGGCCCTGGCCTTCGGCACGGCGCGCGCCTTGGGCTTTGCCTCTGTCTTCGGCGCGGGCGGCTCGTCCTTCTTCGCCGCCGCGCGGCGGCTCGGCCGCTTCGGCGCGGGTGCCGCTGCGCTTTGTGCAGCGGGCGCGGCGCGGAAGGCCTCCAGCGCGTCGAGGTCGAAAGAGAAGCCGAGACCCGGCCTGTCGGGAATCCGGGCCCGGCCGTCCTCGAATTCGATCTTGTCGCCGAACAGCCGGGCCGACCAGGGCATGTATTCCAGCAGGTCGCAGTTCCGGAGTGCGCCGCAAAGCTGCAGCGACGCCTCGGAATAGAGGTGCGGCGACACCGGCAGGTCCCAGGCCTGCGCCATGTGCCCGACACGCATGAACTCGGTGACGCCGCCGACGCGCCCGAGGTCCGGCATCAGCACGTCCGCCGCCTTCGCCTCGATCAGCGGGCGGAAGCCGTAGCGGGTGTATTCGGTCTCGCCGGTGGCGATGGGCGTGTCGAGCGCGGCGGCGAGCGCGGCATGGCCGGCGACATCGTAGGCCGGCACCGGCTCCTCGAACCAGTCGAGGCCGACCGGCTCCAGGGCGCGGCCGAGCCGGAGCGCGTGCCTGACATCGAAGCCCTGGTTTGCGTCCGCCATCAGCCGGATGTCGGGGCCGACGGCATCGCGGACCGCCTCGGCGCGCTCGACATCCTCCTGCCAGCGCGGCTTGCCGAGCCGCATCTTCATGGCGCGGAAGCCCTGCTTCAGGAAGGTCTTCGCCTCGGCGACGAGCTCGTCCCGCGAGCGCGAGAGCCAGAGTCCGCCGCTGTGATAGGCCGGTACGGCGTCGCGGCAGGAGCCGAGCAGGCGGTGGACCGGCTGGCCGAGCGCCTTGCCGCGCGCATCCCAGAGCGCCATGTCGAGCGCGGAGAGCGCGAACAGCGGCACGCCCTTGTGGCCGACGAAGTTCACCTCGGTCCAGAGCTTGTGCCAGATGCCCTCGACCCGATGCGCGTCCTCGCCGATGAGCGACTGGCCGAGGACGGCGGTCATCGCCTCCAGCGGCGCCAGATGCCTCGCCGGGAGCGAGAACAGGTGGCCCTCCCCGGTCACCCCCGCCTCGGTATCGACGAAGACCAGCACATAGCCGATCGAACGGATATCGTGGATCGCGGTGATGACGGGCTCCTCCAGCGGCACGTCCACCGTCATCGTGCGAATACCGGTAATCTTCATCCCTGTTTTGCCTCCGGGAAAACTCCGGGTCCCCCAACCCGCCTCAACGTCCCAGCCTAGCTTGACAGGGCGGGGCAGGGGAAGCATTCCGGCGCTCCGTCGTTTTGCGGACGGCTATGCTTTCGATGCGGAAATCGTCGATTAACACCGACAACGCTCGACGGAGGGCGCGCCCCATGACCCTACTGGACCCCATTCATCCCGGCGAGGTTATGAAGATGGCGTAAGGCCTGAGCCTCGGGTGCCTGGTCTCGCTCCTGCCTTCGAGTCAAAGGCTGGACTGTCATTCATACCTGCGCCAGTTGCATCGAGGTGGGTTACCGGTCGCTTCTATCGGCATCGAGTTCGGCAAGAATCTCGTCCAGCGTCGCGATCGGGGGCGGGCGAGGCGGTTTGTCTGCGCTGACGATGGAAGGTGGCGTAAGGAAGTTGTCAGGATTGGGCGGCTCCACCGCGATATTGTCGATCAGGCGGGCCGGGCCGAGACGGGCGGCGGCGAGCAGCCTTGCAGGGCGGTCGAGCCGCTGCATGGGCGCCAGGTCTTCCGCGTCGCGAAGCTCGACATAATCGACGGCGGAGAAGCCGGCTGCGGCGATCTCCGCGGCGGCGTCGGCGAGGCAGCCCGTGTCCTCGCCGTTCCGCAAGCGCCCGGCGGCGGCGTTGAGCGCGCGGTGGAGCGCCGGGGCGCGCGCGCGTTCGTCCGGGCTGAGCAGGGCGTTGCGGGAGGAGAGCGCGAAGCCGTCCGGGTCGCGCACCGTCGGGCAGCCGACGATCTCGACGGGAAGATCGAGGTCCCGCGCCATGCGGCGGACCGCGGCGAGCTGCTGGTAGTCCTTCTCGCCGAAGAAGGCGAAGTCCGCGCCGGTCTGGATCAGCAGCTTGGAGACGACCGTCGCCACGCCGTCGAAATGCCCCGGCCGGTCCGCTCCGCAAAGGCCTTCGGTGACGCCGGAGACGGAGATGTTCGTCGCGAAGCCCGCGGGATACATGACCTCGGGCGGCGGCGCGAAAAGCAGGTCGATGCCGTAGGGGGCGAGCTTCCCGCGGTCGCTCTCCTCGGTGCGCGGGTAGCGGGCGAGGTCCGCCGGGTCGTTGAACTGCTTCGGGTTGACGAACAGGGTGACGACGGTGCGGTCGGCGCGCCCGCGGCTGGCGGCGGCGAGGCTCAGATGGCCGGCGTGGAGCGCGCCCATGGTGGGCACGACGCCGATGCTGCAGCCCGCCCGGCGCCAGGCGCTGGCGAGGCGGCGAAGGTCCTGCACGGTGCGGGCGGTGAGCATGGCGCCGGAACAGTCCCGCAAACCGTCTGGCCCGGCAAGCGGGGATGTGGGAATGTCGCCGCCCATGGAACCGCGACCCGTCGTCCGGCTCCTGCCCGGCCGGCAGAAGCGCCTCCGGGCGGGGCATCCCTGGGCCTACGCCAACGAGATCGAGATGTCGGCCGACGCGCGCGCACTGCCGCCGGGAACGCTCGTGCGGCTGGAGGGCGCCGACGGCCAGGCGCTGGGCGCGGCGATGTTCAACCCCCGGGCGCTCGCTGCCGTGCGCCGGCTCGACCCGGACCCGGACCGGGAGATCGACGGGGACTGGCTGGCGGCGCGGCTGAAGGCGGCGCTGGCGCTCCGGCAGCGGCTCGACCTTGCGCCCTGGTGCCGGGTGGTCCACGCGGAGGCCGACGGGCTGCCGGGCCTCATCGTCGATCTGTTCGGCGCCGTGGCGGTGGCGCAACTCAACAGCGCCGGCATGGCGCGGCTGGAACCGCCGCTGGTCGAGGCCGTGCGCGAAGTACTGCGGCCCGAGGCGCTGGTGTTCCGCAACGACAGCGCCCAGCGCGGCCTGGAGGGGTTGGAGACGGAGACCCGGCTCGTCTTCGGCGAAGTCTCCGGCCCGGTCGATCTGGTCGAGGGCGGCTGCCGCTTCCTCTGCGACCCGCTCGGCGGGCAGAAGACCGGATGGTTCTACGACCAGCGCGACAACCGCGCCTTCGCGGCGGGGCTGGCGGACGGCGCGCGGGTGCTGGACCTCTACGCCTATCTCGGCGGGTTCGGCATGCGCGCGGCGCTGGGCGGCGCGCGCGAGGCCGTGCTGGTGGACCGCTCCCGGCCGGCGCTGGAGCTTGCCGCCCGCTCTGCCGGGCTGAACGGCGTCGGCGGGCGCGTCCGCACCGAGCGTGCCGATGTCTTCGCCTTCCTGGAGGCGGCGGGTTCCGAACGCTTCGACCTCGTGGTCGCCGACCCGCCGGCCTTCGTGCGCTCGCGCAAGGACCTGGGCGCGGGCCTGCGCGGCTACCGCAAGCTCGCCCGCCTCGCCGCGGGGCTGGTGGCGCCGGGCGGCTTCCTGCTGGCGGCGTCGTGCTCGCACAATGTGACGCCCGAGGCCTTCGCGCTGGAGGTCGCGCGCGGCCTCGGGCAGGCCGGCCGCACGGGCCGGGTGCTGCGCATGGCAGGCGCCGCCCCCGACCATCCTGTGCATCCGATGCTGCCGGAGTCGGCCTATCTCAAGGCGATGGCCTTGCAGCTCGACTGAGGGCGGTCAGTCCAGAATCTCGAAATGGGCTTCCGTCGGCTCGCGCCCCACGCCGTTGATCGGCAGGATGTCCTGCGGGCAGGCGGAGAAGACGACGACGACATCGAGATCGGCCTCGAACAGCACATAATCGCCCGGTTTCGTCACCGGCGCGGCGAAGGTGAGGCCGCCGTCTTCCTCCCAGGGAATGTGCATGAACAGGTTGAGCGGCGAGGGCGTCTCCGGCGGCGTCAGGCCGAGTTCGTAGAGGGCGGCGGCGAGGTTGTCGGTGCAATTGTCGTGGTATTCGGTGCAGCCGAGCAGGCCGTAGCGGTAGTTGTCGCAGGCCGCCATCAGCGTGTCGTGGACGCCGGGGGAGGTGTCCTCGACGAGGGTGAGGATCGGCCGGCGGCGGTTGCTGTAGAGCGCGTCGCCGACCTCCGGGCGCATCTTCGTCAGGGTCGCGCGGGTGTGCTCCATCGACATGAACTCGCGCAGGTCGTGCCGCGCGAAAGCCCAGGTGTCCACCACCTGCTCGCCATGCGTGTTGACGACCCTGACCTTCTGCCCCTTGCGCGCGAACGCCGCCTTGCCGCTCCGCGCGGGGATCGTCCGAAGCCCGGACATGACGCGCCTCCCATGCTCGCCGGAGCGGCCAAGATGGAACCTGCGGCCGGGCGGGGTCAAGATGCCGCCGCTGCGCGCTTTCGCAGCGTTGACCGGCGGCGGCGGGCATGGCGTATTGGCGCTCTTGCCGCATGGGGGAGGAGACCATGCCAAGGGACCGTGAAACGGATTTGCCGCGCTATGCCGCGCCGGGGCGGCCGCTCGGGGCCTATCCGCGGCTGCGTGCCCGGCGCAACCGCCGCGCCGGCTGGACGCGAGCGCTGGTCGCCGAGAGCCGCCTCGGGCCGCAGGACTTCATCTGGCCGCTCTTCGTCGTGGACGGCGAGGGCGTGTCGCAGCCCGTGCCCTCCATGCCGGGCGTCTGCCGATGGTCGGTGGAGCTGCTGGTCGAGCGCGTCCGGGAAGCGCGGGACGCGGGCATTCCGGCCGTGGCGCTCTTCCCCTATGTCGATCCCGCGCTCAAGACGCATGACGGCGAACACGCGCTCGATCCGGAGAACATCGTCTGCCGCGCGATCCGGGCGGTGAAGGCGGCCGCGCCGGAGATGGGCGTGGTCTGCGACGTGGCGCTCGACCCGTTCACCACCCACGGCCAGGACGGCATCGTGCGCGACGGGCGCATCCTGAACGACGAGACCGTGCATGTGCTCTGCGAGCAGGCGCGGGTGCAGGTCGAGGCCGGCTGCGACGTGATCGCGCCCTCCGACATGATGGACGGGCGGGTCGGCGCCATCCGCGACACGCTCGACGCGGCGGGCCACGAGGACGCCTCGATCCTCGCTTACTCCGCGAAATACGCCTCCGCCTTCTACGGGCCCTTCCGGGATGCGGTCGGCTCCGCCGGCGCGCTCGGGGCCGCCGACAAGAAGACCTACCAGATGGACCCGGCGAACACCGAGGAGGCGCTCCGCGAAATCGCGGCGGACCTCGCCGAGGGCGCCGACATGGTGATGGTCAAGCCGGGCCTGCCCTATCTCGATGTCATCCGCCGGGTGAAGGAGCGCTTCGGCGTGCCGACCGTCGCCTACAACGTCTCCGGCGAATACTCGATGCTCAAGGCGGCTGGCGAGCGCGGCTGGCTCGACTACGACCTCGTGCTGCTGGAGAGTCTCATGGCCTTCAAGCGCGCCGGCGCCGACGCCATCCTCACTTACGCCGCGATGGAGGCCTGCGAGCTTCTGGCGAAGGGGTAGGCAGGCTGGTCACATCCCCGGAAGAGAGGCGCGAAGATTGAATTTGCGACCCATGCAGGCTATTGTCGTTTAAGTTCGGTACAGCTATTTTCCCGGTCAACGACATCCACAAATTTATTTGGGAAGTTCTTTGTCAACCCTAGTGCCAATTCGTTGGAATAACTGTTGTAGTAATGGTGTTGATTTGGAGAGAAAAAGTCTTTGCATTTTGCCTGCTTTGGCCATTGCTCTAGCGCCAATTTCGGTGTTCAAGAATCCTACAAATGCTTCAATTTCTTCCAAAGAATAAGTCTCAAGAGCAGAATTTGCCATAGCTGCCTCAAGCTTTGGGCGCAATCGACTAATTTCCTCATGGACGATACGATTCAACGCTTCTGTCTGATCGCTTCGGAGTTTTGCATCGCGCGCCTGCAATTGAGCGGCAAGCATTGATTCCATCGTGTCTGTCGACAACAAATCATCCAGTGTTCGCTGCGTAACAGGATGTTGCATATATGCTTCAACTGAAGCTTTCAGCGCTGGATCGTCCTTGGCGAATGCCGGACTCCCAATGATTAGCAAGCTTATGGCAAGCACGGCGATCATTCGTGTCATAGCGGGCCTCTTTCTTCACCAATTACGGGTGCGGGCCCCAGGGGGCGGCGAGGAGGAGCTGGTTCTGCTGCGTCATGATGAGCGGGCGGATCTTGCCGGCGAAGGTCCGGAACGCTTCGTCCGCATAGAGCGTGGACCAGTGCCGGCGGCGGTCGGCGTCGTCGTCGAACTTCCAGAGATGGACGAGCTGGTTGAGCGCGCCCGCATCGGACTGGAAATAGCCCACCAGCTTGTCGCTGTGCGGCTCCAGCGCCGGCCAGCCGTATTTGGAATATACCTCCACCGCCTCGCCCATCTTGCCGACATAGAGCGTGTAGGTGCGCAATTCATACAGGGCCATTCTCGTTTTCCTCTCCTTGTCCCGTCCGGGGTCAGTTGCCGACGACCTTGACGTCGGCGTTGCGCTCCACGGTGTGGATCAGCGCGTTCACGTCCTCGCCGCCGCCATGCTCGTTCACGGCCTGCTGGAGCAGGTTGCGCGCCATATTGGCAATGAACATCGGCGCGCCGCTGTCCACGCCGAGCTGGGTTGCGAGGCGCACGTCCTTCAGCATGAGCTCCAGCGCGAAATTGGCCTTGCCGGGTCCGTCCACGAGGCGCGGCAGGGTGAATTCCGTCGTGTAGCTGCGCGCCGAGCCCTTGTGCAGCACCTCGGCGCAGGCGGCGAGGCTGAGGCCGTTCTTCACGCCCATCGCCACCGCCTCGAATGTCACCGCGCGCACGGTGGCCGCGATGACATTGTTGACGAGCTTCATCGCGTGGCCCGCGCCGACATCGCCGCAATGGAAGACATTGGGGCTGATCGCCTCGAAGGTGGAACGCATGCGCGCGAACTGCGCCTCCGTGCCGCCGGCCATGATCGCGATGGTGCCGGCAAGCGCGCCGTGCGGGCCGCCGGAGACCGGCGCGTCGATCAGCTCCAGCCCGCGCTCCGCCAGCTCCGCCGCCATGGCGCGGGTGGCATTCGGGTCGCCGGTCGTCTGGTCCACGATGATGCCGCCGGGCGCCATCCCCGCGGCCAGCCCGCCCTCGCCGAAAATGGCGTCGCGCACCTCGTTCGAGGTCGGCAGGCAGAGCAGCACAGCCTCGCAGGCCTGGCCCAGCGCCTCCAGGCTCTGCGCAGGCTGCGCGCCTGCCTCCGCCATGTCCTGCACGGCCTCCGGGCGCAGGTCGAAGGCCCTGAGCTTGCGGCTGACCAGCAGCCGCCGCGCGAGCGCCCCGCCCATATTGCCGAGGCCGACATATCCCAGTTCCATGAAGCGCGCTCCCTCTCTTCCGCGATGCCCGTCGGGGGGCAGGATAGTCCGGCCGGCGGGCGATTGCACCGCGCAGGCTATGCTGCCGCAGATGCGGCGGACCGCCCGCCGCCGGATCGAGGAAGCCTGCTGTTTCAGCCTTCCGGTCTGCAAGCCGAAGAGAACTTCATCCGTGAAGCCATTTGACTGCCGAGCGAATGAAGCGGTTATACTATCGGTATGAAAACGGCAGTATCGATTCAGACGACATTTTCGAACGCGCGGAACGCCTGGCTTCGCAAGAGCGGAGATCGCGAAGCGACGTGTACGCGGCGGCGCTCGACGAGTATCTTGCGCGCCATGCGCGTGAGGAGATCACCGACACGATGAACCGCGTATGCGACGAGGTTGGCGACGCCGATGACGCCTTCCTCGCCGCGGCGGGCCGGCAGGTGCTCGACCGCGTCGAATGGTGATCTCCCAGGGTGACGTCTGCTGGGCCGAATTACCCGAGCCCGCAGGTTCGGGACCGGGATTCCGGAGACCGGTTGTCATCGTCCAGGGGGATGCCTTGAATCGAAGCCGGTTGGCCACGGCGGTCTGCGTGCCGCTCACAAGCAATCTGCGGTGGGCCGACGCGCCGGGAAACGTGCTGTTGACCGCGGGAATGACGGGTTTGCCGAGAGACTCTGTCGCCAACGTATCGCAGGTCGTCGCTCTCGACCGGACGCTGCTCGAAGAACGCACAGGCCGGATCTCGCCAGCGAAGATCGATCTGCTGCTTGCCGGCCTCGACATCGTCCTCGGACGATAGCGGCTGCACGCCGTTCCTTCCAATCCGGCACGACCGGATACCGTGCCCGGAACCTGCTAACGCTTCTTCGGCAGGTCCAGGCGCACCGACAGCTCTTTCAGCCGGGGAGCCTCGACCGGGGCGGGCGCCCCCATCATCAGGTCCTGACCCTGCTGGTTCATCGGGAAGGCGATCACCTCGCGGATGTTGGGCTCGTCGGCGAGCAGCATCACGATGCGGTCGATGCCGGGGGCGGAGCCGCCATGCGGCGGCGCGCCGAATTTGAGCGCAGACAGCATGCCGCCGAAGCGCGACTCGACCACCTCCGGCCCGTAGCCGGCGATTTCGAACGCCTTGTACATGATAGCCGGGTCGTGGTTACGGATGGCCCCGGACGAGAGCTCGACGCCGTTGCAGACGATGTCGTACTGGAACGCCTTGATCTCCAGCGGGTCCATGCTTTCCAGCGCTTCCAGCCCGCCCTGCGGCATGGAGAACGGGTTGTGGCTGAAGCCGACCCGCCCCGTGGCCGCATCCTGTTCGTACATCGGGAAATCGACGATCCAGCAGAAGCGGAACGCACCTTTCTCCAGCAGGTCGAGGTCCTCGCCGAGCTTCGTGCGCGCCGCGCCCGCGAGGTCCGCCGCCTTGTCCGGCTTGTCCGCGGCGAAGAACACGGCGTCGCCCGGGCCCGCGCCCGTCACCTCACGCAGCGCCTGGACGCGCGGTTCGTCGAGGAAGCGCGAGATCGGGCCGCGCGCGCCGCTCTCGTCGAGCGTGACATAGGCGAGGCCGCCAGCGCCCCGCTCGCGGGCCCAGTCCTGCATCCGGTCGAAGTAGCTGCGCGGCTGCGCCGCCCCGCCGGGGGCCGGAATGGCGCGCACCACGCCGCCCCGCTCGATGCCGCGCTCGAAGATCGAGAAGCCCGAACCCCGGAATATCTCCGTCGCCCCGGCGATCTCTATGGGATTGCGGAGGTCCGGCTTGTCGGAGCCGTATTTCAGCATGGCCTCGTCGAAGCCGATGCGCGGGAAGGGCGGCGGCGTGACGGCGCGGCCGTCCGCAAACTCCTCGAACACGCCGGCCAGAACCGGCTCGATGGCGGCGAACACGTCCTCCTGCGTCACGAACGCCATCTCGAAGTCGAGCTGGTAGAACTCGCCCGGCGAGCGGTCGGCGCGCGCGTCCTCGTCGCGGAAGCAGGGCGCGATCTGGAAATAGCGGTCGAAGCCCGCGATCATCAGCAATTGCTTGAACTGCTGCGGCGCCTGCGGCAGCGCGTAGAAATTGCCGGGGTGCAGGCGGGAGGGTACCAGGAAGTCGCGCGCGCCCTCCGGGCTTTCCGCCGTCAGGATGGGCGTCTGGAACTCGCGGAAGCCCTGCTCGATCATGCGCCGGCGAATCGAGGCGATGATGTCCGAGCGCAGCGCGATATTGCGCTGCATCTTGTCGCGGCGCAGATCGAGGAAGCGGTAGCGCAGCCGCACCTCCTCGCCATAGTCCTCCTCGCTGTTCACCTGCAGCGGCAGCGGCGCGGCCACGCCCAGCACGGCGATCTCGCGGATCGAGACCTCGACCTCGCCGGTCGGGAGCGCCGGGTTGACGGTCTCGGCGTCGCGCTCCACGCATTCGCCGGTGATCGTGAGCACCGTTTCGTTGCGTGCCGCGTCCAGCACCGCAAAGGTCTCCGCGCGGCTCGAATCGATCACGCATTGCGTCAGGCCGTAGCGGTCCCGCAGGTCCACGAACAGGAGGCTGCCATGGTCGCGCTTGCGGTGGACCCAGCCCGAGAGGCGGACGGTGCGGCCGACATCGGCGCGGCTGAGCGCGCCGCAATCGTGTGTGCGGTAGGGGTGCATGGGATTCGGGCTCGTCTCGCGAAGGTCGCGCGGGAATGGGATGAGAGGGCTGGCTTGTCAAGCCGCGTAGCGCGCCTTATGAGCCCGCCCCATGCCCTCCTCGACATTGCCGACCCCCGACCCGCGCCTAATCGAAGCGCAGGCCGACCTCGACGCATTCTGCGCCCGGCTGCAGGACGCGGACTATGTGACGGTCGATACCGAGTTCATGCGGGACGCGACCTACTGGCCGAAACTCTGCCTGCTGCAGCTCGCCGACGGGGAGGCGGCGCGGGCGGTGGATACGCTGGCCCCCGGCCTCGATCTCGCGCCTGTCTGGCGGCTGCTGGCCGCGCCGGTGCCGAAGGTCATGCACGCGGCGCGCCAGGACATCGAGATATTCTTCCACATGGGCGGGGTCATTCCCGAGCCGCTGCTCGACACGCAGGTGGGCGCCATGGTCTGCGGCTTCGGCGACCAGGCGGCCTATGACACGCTCGTGAAGCACTTTGCAGGCCGGCGGCTCGACAAGCGCGCCCGCTTCGCCGATTGGGCGCGCCGCCCCCTTCCGGACCGGCAGATCGACTATGCGCTCGCCGACGTGACCTGGCTGCGCGCGGTCTATGAAGGCCTCATGGCGGAACTCCGCCGCAACGACCGCGCCGACTGGGTGGTGGAGGAAGAGGCCGTGTTGCTGGACCCTGAGACCTACCGGCTCGATCCCGACCGGGCGTGGAAACGGCTGAAGACGCGGAGCACGGACCCGGGATACCTCGCGGTGGTGCGGGCCGTTGCGGCATGGCGCGAGCGCGAGGCGCAGCGGCTCGACCTGCCGCGCAACCGCGTGTTGCGCGACGACGCCCTGCTCGATGTCGCGGCCCAGGCGCCGGGGGATGCCGGAGCGCTGGCCCAGTGCCGCGGCGTGACGCAAGGCATGGCCGCCGGGCGGCTCGGCCCTGGCCTGCTGGCCGCGGTGGCGGAGGGCAGGGCCGTCGCGCCCGAGGACCGCCCGCAGCCGGCGCCGCAGAGGGAACGGCCCAGGGGCATCGGCCCCGCGATGGAACTGCTGCGCGTGCTGCTGAAGGCGCGCGTGGAGCATGAGGGCGTGGCGCAGAAGCTCGTCGCCAGCGCCGAGGACCTGGAAGACCTGGCGGGCGGCGCGGAAGACGGACCCCTGCTGCGGGGCTGGCGCAAGGAGCTGTTCGGCGCGGACGCCCAGCGCCTGCTGCGCGGGGAACTGGCGCTGACGGTAAAGCGCGGCCGGGTCGTCGTGTCAGAGATCGTTTGAGACTTGCGGTACAGTCCCCATATCGTCGCCCCGGACTTGATCCGGGGCCCATCTCCGGACCGTCCTGCATGCCGCGACGGCGGGAGATGGGCCCCCGCTCTCCGCTACGCTCCGGCCGGGGCGACGGTGGGGGAGGCTCCGCCTTAGGCTCCGATCGACGACCGCCAGTATCAGAGCTCCCGTAAGTCCGGCGCAAGGTCGAGGGCCGCGGCGAGCGCTGCGAGCCGGCGCTCCACTTCCGGGCTTATGAAATCAGGGTGGACGAAGAGCGCGAGAGTGTCGGCCTCGCGCTGCAGCCTGGCCCCCGCGATCCCCGGAGCCAGCGTCATGGCGAGCCGGAGCGCAAGGCCGATCGAGAGGGCCCGGCCGCGGGTATCCTCCGCGGTCAGCGCCTGCGCCGGCTTCGTCCAGCCCTGGTCGATGCGCCCGTCGTAGCGGGCCGCCAGCACGAGCGCGAGGAAGGCGCGCTCGGGGTGTTCGATGGCTACGGCGGGCAGGCGGAAGGCCCGCATGAAGGCGTGCTCGGCCCGGTAGGACGGATGCTCCATGCCGGCGATATCGACGAGGCGGCAGGCAGCCTTCGCAATGCGCTCCTCCGCGGGCGAGAGGCCGAGGCCGAGCGCCGAGACCCACGCCATGAGGGATCCCGGAGTCATGCGCTGGCGGGCGCCGCTGCGGCCGATCCGGGTGCAGGCGGCGAGCAGGGGGTCCCGCTTGCCGGGCTTCCTGCGCCGGCTGTGCAGCATCAGCCCTTCGCGCAGTCCGGCGCTGGAGAAGACGACCCGTTCCGGGACGACGCGGTCGATAAGCTGCAGCATGATCTCGGCAGCGGCGGGCAGGTGGGGGCGCCGCCGGCTCGATACGGCTGTCAGATCGGCCAGACTGCCGGGGCTCATCCGGGTCAGCATGGCGCAGAAGTCGTGTGCCTCGCGCGCCGGCACCGCATACTGGTGGACGATGTCCAGCGGGTGGCGGCTGTGGGTGAGGTGGAGCCGCGCCCAGGCCCGCCACGAGCCGCCGATGCAATAGAGGCTGCCCGGCGGGTCCGACGGCTGCAGCCAGTTGGTGCGGTCGAGGCTTGCGGCGACATGCCGGGCGAGGTCCTTGCGGCTTCCGGTATCTGCAAGCCGCAGCACACCCAGCGGGAAGCTGTCGCTGTCGGCGGCGCGCCTGTTCGCGACGCGCACGAGTTCCAGGCTGCCGCCGCCGAGGTCGCCGACGACGCCGGCGGCATCGGGGATGGCCGCCAGCACGCCCTGCGCGCCCGCCAGCGCCTCTTCGGCCCCGCTCAGTATGTCGATCTTCCGGCCGCTCTGCCGCTCCAGATACTCGGCGAAGGCGGCGCCGTCGCTGGCATCCCGGATCGCCGCCGTCGCGTAGGCTTCGAAACGGTCCACCTCGAGCAGGCCCGCGATGTTGACGAACCGCTGGAACGCTCGCTCCGCGAGCCTGCATCCCTCCGGGTTGAGCCTGCCGGTCCGGTTGAGGTCGGCGCCGAGCTGGCAGGTGGTCTTGTCGTTGAAGAGCGGGCGGAAGGTGTCCGGCCGGTTGCCGTAAACCACCAGCCGCACCGAGTTCGAGCCGATATCGACAATGCCGACCCTTCTGGCGGCCCGCGTCTGCTGCAACATGCGGTGCGCCCGATGGCCTAGACGGGAGCGGGCAGGGGTTCGGGCTTCTTGGCCGAACGCTCAAGGGCGCTGCCGCGACCGGAGAGGCTCGGGTTCGTCATGAAATACTGGTGCGCGGAGAACGGAGCCGGGCCCGCCTCGGCGCGGGTATAGCTGCCGTCCGGGCCGAGCAGCCAGCTCTGCGCCGTATCGTTGAGATTGGCGACCATGATCTGGTCCAGTATCTGGCGGTGGACGGTCGGGTTCTCGACCGGCACGAACGCCTCGACACGGCGGTAGAGGTTGCGCGGCATCCAGTCGGCGGAACCGATGAACACCTTGGCGCGCGGCGACGGCAGACCGTGGCCCGCCCCGAAGCACGCGATGCGCGCATGTTCGAGAAAGCGCCCGACGATGCTCTTGACCCGGATGGTCTCGGAGAGGCCGGGGACGCCTGGCCGGAGGCAGCAGATGCCGCGCACGACCAGGTCGATCTCGACACCGGCGGCCGATGCGCGGTAGAGCGCGTCCACGACCTCGGGATCGACGAGCGCGTTCATCTTGGCCCAGATTTGCGCCGGCCGGCCGGCCCGGGCGTGGCCGATTTCCTCTTCGATGAGCTCGAGCAGCCTGGGCGCGAGCGTCAGGGGCGAGACGGCGATCTTGTCGAACCGCTCCGGCTCCGCGTAGCCCGTGGTGTAGTTGAACAGCCGCGTGGAGTCGTTGCACAGGTCCCGGTCGGTGGTGAAGAAGGACAGGTCCGTATAGATGCGCGCATTGATCGGGTGGTAGTTGCCGGTGCCGTAGTGGGCGTAGCTGCGAAGTCCTTCGGCCTCGCGGCGGACGACCAGCGACAGCTTGCAATGTGTCTTGAGGTCGATGAAGCCATAAACCACGAGCGCGCCCGCGCGCTCCAGGTTCCGTGCCCAGCGGATATTGGCTTCCTCGTCGAAGCGCGCCTTGAGCTCGACCAGCGCGGTGACAGACTTGCCCGCCTCGGCCGCCTCGATGAGGGCGGCGACGATCGGCGAGTCCTCCGAGGTGCGGTAGAGCGTCTGCTTGATCGCCACCACGTCCGGGTCGCGCGCCGCCTGGCGGAGGAACCGGACGACGACGTCGAAGCTCTCATAGGGGTGGTGGACGACGATGTCCTTGGCGCGGATGGCGGCGAAGCAGTCGCCGCCGAAATCTCGGATGCGCTCCGGGAAGCGCGCCTCGAAAGGCTGGAACAGGAGGTCGGGGCGCCGTCCGTCGATGAGTTGGTCGAGGTCGCCGAGACCGACGGGGCCTTCGAGGGTGAATACATCGGAGATCTCGGCGTCGAGCCGCCGGGTCAGCGCGAGCGCCAGCGCCTGCGGCATTCTCGCGTCGATCGACAACTGCACGACGTTGCCGCGCCGGCGGCGGCGCAGCGCCGATTCGAACAGCCTGACAAGGTCCTCGGCTTCCTCCTCGATCTCCATCTCGCTGTCGCGGATCACGCGGTAGCTTCCGGCCCCCCGCAGTTCGAAGCCGGGGAAGAGGTGCCCCAGGAACAGCGCCACCATGTCCTCGATGGCCAGATAGCGCCGCGCCGGGCCGGGCAGCGCGACGAACCGGCCGAGCATGCCCGGAATCGGCACCAGGGCCTCGAAATCGCGTCCGTCCTCCCGGTAGTGCAGGTCCACCGCGAGGCCGAAGCCGGAATTGGGAATGAACGGGAACGGATGCGCCGGATCGACCGTGAGCGGCGTCAGCACCGGGAACACGTCGCTCATGAAATAGGCTTCGAGCCAGCTGCGGTCCTCCCCGGAGAGGGTGCGGCCGTCCACCAGCTCGATCCCGGCCCTGCGCAGCTCCGGCATGAGGCGCCGCCAGCACGCCTGCTGGCCGTCCACCAGGCGCCGCGCGCGGCTGTCGATGGCCTCGAGCTGCTGCGCCGGCGTCAGCCCGTCGGCGCTCGGCGTGCGCACGCCGGCGGCCTCCTGTCCCTTCAGGCCGGCCACACGCACCATGTAGAACTCGTCGAGGTTCTGCGCGGAGATCGACAGGAAGCGCAGTCGCTCCAGAAGCGGATGGGCCGGGTTCGACGCCTCTTCCAGCACCCGCTCGTTGAAGGCCAGCCAGGACACCTCGCGGTTGATGAACCGCGCCGGCGAGTCCAGGCCGGACCAGTCGAATGCGCCTCCGTCTATCGGCATGGCGGCATGCGGCTCCCTTGCGACCCCGCGCGGCGGACGGGCCGCGCTTCGCTCGTCTCCGGCAGTGCGGAAACCTGCCGCGTTTATACACCAACTCGCGCGCGGAAGCGCCCGGCAACCTGCGCGCCGCCCTGCACCTCCGCGTCGGTGGCGTTCGCGCGCGCCGTGGGCTAGCTTGTCCGCGTCGATCCGATTGGAATGTTGATATGGCGGGTGTCTCTCGGGCCAACGGCCACCGCTTCAAGGGATTGCAGACGACCGAAAGCGGCGTGCCGGCGAAGCTGCGGCCGGACCCGGACGAGTGGTCCTTCGACCTCGACGAGGCGCTGGCAGCGGTGTTCGCCTACCACGCCGACATCCCGGAGGACGCCTTCACGGCCTCGACGCTCGGGCAGGAGCGCGAGGGCAATGCCGTGCTGATCGACGACAAGGGCTATTTGCTGACCATCGGCTACCTGGCGACCGAGGCCGACGAGGTGACGTTGACCGATGTCGAGGGAACCCAGTTCCCCGCCCGCGTGGTCGGTTACGACCAGGTGACCGGCCTCGGCCTGCTCCGCGCCGACGGGCCGCTGGACCGCCGGCCGATGACGCTCGGCAGCGTGGACGATTTGCGCGTTGGCGACGAGGCCATCGCGGCGGCAGGCGGCGGCCTCGACTTCGCCATGGTGGTGTCGGTGGTCTCGAAGCGGGAGTTCGCGGGCTATTGGGAATACCTGCTGGACGAGGCGGTGTTCACCTCCCCGCCGCATCCCCGCTGGAGCGGCGCGGCGCTGGTTTCCCGGCAGGGCGTGCTGGTGGCCGTCGGGTCGCTCTATGTGCAGGACAGCCTGCCGGGAGAGCAGACCCGGCCCGGCAACATGTTCGTGCCCGTCGAGTTGCTGCACCCGATCTTCGAGGAGCTAGCCGCCTCGGGCCATGCCGCGCGCCCGCCGCGTCCCTGGCTCGGCATGTTCGGCGCCGAGGTCGAGGACCGGGTGGTCATAGCGGGCCTCACCGATGACGGGCCGGCTGACGATGCCGGGCTCAAGGTCGGCGACCTGGTGCTGGGCGTCGCCGGCGAGCCGGTCGGGGGGCTGTCGGATTTCTACCGCGCCGTATGGGCGCTCGGGCCGGCCGGAGTGGAAGTGCCTCTGGATGTCTATCGCGACGGGGAACTTGTCCATGTCGCGGTGCATTCTGCGGACCGCCGCTCCTTCCTGAAGACTCCCAACCGACACTGACCGGGTTTCGGGGATGAATGAATCCGAACGCATATATCTGCTGGAACGCCTTGAGCGCCTGGGCGCCGAGGACGATGCGGAGGCGCTGCAGGCAGCGCGGGAACTCGCTGCACGGGTGTCTGACGGCGGCCTCGACTGGGACGACCTGATTGCCCCGGAGGACCCGCCTGACGCCGATTTCGCCGCGGCCGACTACGACATCGAAGCGGACGACGACCTCGATGCGGACGGCGGGGACGACGCGGAAGACGGCCCGCCGCTCGAGGGTGACGGCTCGGAAGAGATGCAGCTGCTGCAGCGCCTGCTGGAGCGCAAGGGCAACTCGCGGGCCCTGAAGGAGGAGCTTCAGGAGATCCGCCGGGACGCGGCCAGCGACGGGTTGTCGGATATGGACCGGCGCTATCTCCAGGCGCTTGCGAAGAGGCTATCCGTCAGGTGAGGCCGCTCCGGGGCTGACAGGCGCGACATCGGCGGCGGCGGGGCCGAGTTGCTTCGCGAGCCCGTCGATGCGGTTCCGCACCGCGCCGAGCCAGGGCACGTCCGGTTCGGAGGCGGCCTCCAGGCCGCGCCATAGGGCGAGTGCGCCCGCTTCGTCGCCGGCTTGCAGGCGTTCGAGCGCCAGATAGTGCCAGGCCTTCGGATGCCCGGCCTTTCTTCTGAGCGCCGCCCGGAAGGCGGCCAGCGCCTCCGGCGTGACGATACCGGCAGACGCCGTGGCCCGCGCTTCGCCGTAGTCCGCCAGAAG
>JAJECZ010000211.1 GCA_022821735.1 Alphaproteobacteria bacterium
CATGCAGGCGGAACGCGCCGTCCAGCGCCAGTTGCCCCAGCTCCGCCGCCGCCTGCCGCGACCAGGGGCAGCCGGGATCGAGGAACGCGACCAGGTCCGGACCCGTCTCCCCGACCGTGAAGGCGGCGGTGTCGAGGCTCCGCTCGAACAGCGCCGCCCGGCCCGCGCCTGGAACGGAATGGCGGTACCCGGCCTGGCTCCCGGCCGCCGCGCGCACCGCATCCGCCAGCGATTCCCTGCCCGCCGTCCGCGTCGGACCCGCTGGCGGCGTCCCGCCGGTGGAGGCTGGCGCCGGGATCGCCGCAGGCGCGGCCGCCGCCAGCGACCGGTTCGCGGCCCTTTCGAGCTGGCCGCCCGTCAGCTCCCGTCCGTCCGGGCCGTAGAGCAGTCCCGCCACGACATGCCCGCCGGGCGCGGCATAGACCGTCAGCACGCTGCCGTCCGCCCGGCGCACCAGCCATCCCTTCAGCACGCCCGCGCGCCCGAGCGGCACGAGCTCAGCGCCGGCAGTCCGGAGCGCCTCCAGGGACGCCGGCAGGCCCAATACGGGCGGCGGGCCCGATACCGGCGGCGGGCCCGCGCCCTCCGCCGCACGCCCGAGGCGCAGGCCGCCCACGATCAGCAACACCAGCAGCGCCGAGAAGCCGAGCACGCGCAGCAACGCCCTCATGTCAGCCCCGCCCGTAGTCGAGCGCCCGGCGCAGGCGCCGGCGATGCACGGCCCGGCGTCCGCCCGCCATGACCGCCCGGAGCGCGCGGACCGCCGCCGGCGGCCGGTAGCCCCGCGCCTCCACGGCCCGGAACGCCAGCCACGCCAGGATCACGATCGACACCGTCCACCAGCGCAGGAAGAACGCCGCCGGCAGCGCGAAGGCGAGCAGGCGCGCGTCGAACGGCCCGAGCCTCACCGGGCGCATCGAGTCCCGCCAGCCATGACCGCCGCCGTCCAACGCAAGCCCTCCTCATGCCGCCGGCAGGCCCGGCCCGTCCGCGAGGTCGCCCGAGGCCGCGAGCGCGCGCGCCAGGTCCCCGCTCCCGACCAGGCCCCGGTCGTGCGCCTCGCGCGCCCGCCTGCCGAGCCCGCCGCAGCGCGCCTTCACCTCCTCGCCGATCGTCCGCGGCCATTCCTCACGCGGTGTGTCGAACAGGCGGCGCTTCAGACCGCCGTCGAACACCAGCCACTCCCGGAACGACGTGCGCCCGCCCTCGGGGTTCGGGACCAGCATCTGCGTCACCACCAGCGTCAGCCCCTGCAGCAGCGCCACCGCGCGCTCCGCCCGCTCCTCCGGAGGAAACGCCGACAGCAGGCGCCGGATCGTCGCCGACACGCCCACGACATGCGCCGTCGAATGCACCGCGATCCCGAAATCGGCCGCGTTCACCACGGCTGCGATCGTCTCCCGGTCGCGCGCCTCGCCCACCATCACCGCCGCAGGGCGGCGGCGCAGCGAGGCCCGCAGGCCTTCCGCGAAGCTGCCTACATGCGTGGGAACTTCCGTCTGCTCGATGAACGCCGCACCCGCCTTCACGCGGTCCAGCTCGAACTCGATCGGGCTCTCGAAGGTCTGCACCTTGCCGATGCCGCGCTCCAGCAGCCGGCGCATCGCCGCCGCCAGGATGGTGGACTTCCCCGACCCCGGCACGCCCGTCACCAGGCAGATGCCCTCGCCGAGCTGGAGCGCGTCCACGATCTCGTCCTCGATCCCGAGCGCGCCCAGCTCAGGCACTTCCTCCGGAAGCACCCTGAGCGCCACGCCAAGGCCCCAGCGGCCCCGCGTCTGCAACGGCAGCATGTTCACCCGGAAACGCCGCCGGCTGCGGCCCGGACCGCGCGCCGTGTGGCTGCAGTCGATCGCGCCGCCGCCCCGGAGCTGCGTCTCGGCGCGCTCCCGGCTCACATGCAGCGCGCCCGCGACCCGCGCCATCGCCGGGCCGTCGAGCGCGGCGCCGGTCGCATGCCGCAGCCGCCCGTCCACCTCGATGAACGCCGGCAGGCCGGTCGAGAACGCGATGTCCGTCGCGCCCGCCTCCGCCGCCCAGAGCAGGAACTCGTCCAGCCGCTCGGTCGGAAACGACCCCTGCCCGGGCTCCCACATCTCAAATTCGCTCATGACCCTTCTCCCTTCGCTGGTACGCGCCGCCAGTGCGCCCGGACGAGGACCCGGCGCTCGGCCCCCATCCACTCCGGCTCGTCCGAGCCCTCTGCCGCCGCGCGCGGACCGTCGAGACGGTTGAGCCACGCCCGGGCGCCGGCGAGCACGATCAGGGCCACGCGGCCGGACCGCTCCTCGCTCCGGAGCTCCTGGTATTCGAGACGGCCCATCAGCTGCAGCGCAGCGCCCTTCACAACCAGGCGCCGCGCGACGTCGGCCTGCGTGCCGATCGCCCGCACATGGTGCCACTCGACCCGCTCCTCATATTCGCCGCCGCGCCGGTAGCGCCTGAGGTTCGTCGCCAGCGAGAAGTCCGCGATCTCCGTGTCGCCGACCTGGCGCAGCTCCGCGTCCTTCCCGGCATGGCCAACCAGATGAATCTCCGAAAGGTTCAACATCGCCTGACCTCCATGAGTTCCCGCAACCGCACGCTGTGGCGCCCGCCGGCCGCCATGGCTATACCCACAGCGCCCGCCAGCCAGATCCACGCCACCGACCGGATACCGCCAGACCAGAAACCCATCCCCAGCCAGAACAGGAGCGTCATGAGTCCGATCCAGAACCCCGACACCGCCGCGTCCGAAGCAAATTCCAGCAAGCGTTCACCCGATCTCCGGCTCTGCGGCCTGGTGCTGCTCTCCTGTTCCGGCGCTGCCTTCTTGGGCTTCGTTCTCTCCTCTGGATTGCGCGTCAATGACGTCTGGACACCCGCGGTCATTGCCATTTCTTCATCGCTCATTCCGCCTTTCCTTATCTCCGGGCTCCTCCTCGTGGTCCTTTCCCTATCGGCATTTGCCAATCGCGTCCGACGTATCGCAATCGCCGGAATGCTGCTTCTCCTCACCTTCGTCTGGTATCCACTGTCAGGACACGATGCCCTTCTGATGTTCCTGTATTCGCAGGAACAGGCATTCCTGCTTGCCGAGAAGAGATACTGCGCGTTTCCCATCATCGACCTCTGACTGCCCAACGAAACGCAACTCCGCCGAAGATCGCCGACGCCAGCACCAAAAGGGCGCAAAGACCGGCAGCCATGCGCGGTTCGACACCCAGATGGATCAACCGCCATGCCAAGTACGCGACGCCGAATGCCGCGCCGCATTCCGTCGCCGCAATGGCGAACCCCAATAGCCATGGCCGCGGATCGCCCCACACCCTCATCGCCCGCTTCCCCATCCCCGGCCGGGCTCCACGCGCTCCGGCAGCGGCCGCCACTCCCGGGGCGCCAGGTTGAACTGCGCCCGGCCGTCAAGACGCACGACCCGTTCCGCGATGCGCATCAGACCTTCATGCCCCGACACGGCCGTCGCCTCGGACCGCGTCTCCGGCGCGCTCACCATCCGGGCCTCGCGAAGCCTGTGCCAGCGCACCACGCCCTCGAATGCCGCCGTCAGCCGCTCCAGGTCGGACTCGTAGATGTCGTCCGCCAGGCGCACGCCGCGCTCCCATCCTTCTTCGAGCCAGGCGTCCCAGCGCTCGCGCTCGCCGGCATCGCGCGGGAACAGCACAGGCGAGGGCTTCCGCGCCGGCTCCCACTCCCGCTCCAGCCAGTCGCGCCAGGTCGGCGGCGCGCCCACGATCCGCTCCCCGGCCGATATGCGCAGCACCTGCCTGGCGCTCGCCGCCACCGTGTCCTCGATCCGGATCGCGTCCCGCGTCTCCGCCAGCACGGGCGGCATCACCAGGAACCCGCCCCGGTCAAGCATCAGCGAGCCGAAATCGAACACCACCGACAGCCGGTCGGCCTGCTCCTCCAGCAGCGCCGCGATCTCGCGGCCCCGATAGGCAAGACCTGCCTGCGAGGCCCAGGACAAGGCCGCAAGCCGCTGCGCCTCGCCCCGGCGCTTCGCCGCGCGCTCCTCCTCGCCGGCCGCTTCTTCGGCCGGCTTCGTTGCCTTCAGCGTCTGCAGGCTGGGTACGGGGGGTGTACCTACCACCACAGCGGGCTGCGCCCCGGCCGGCATGACCGCCGCCAGCAGCAGCAACGCCGCAAGGGCAAGCGCCGCGCACGGGCGCCGTGTGCCAGGGCCGGCCGTCATTGCAGCTCCTCCGCCGGCACCTGTCCGGCAGGACGACGGCGCGCAATCCTCGACCGCCGCCGCGAACTCCCCACCGCAATGCCGTCCGCATAACCGGCGCCCGCTATCGCCACCGCAAGTATGTCCGGCGCAATATCCAGCAGAAGCGGCGACCCGAATGCCACCGCCGCAAAACCGAGAATGGCGATCGCCAGACGGCTCTCCCTGAACGCTGTCCGGTCCAGCAAGCCCCTCTTGGCGCCCCAGCGCCGGGTCACGCAGAACGAGAAACCGAACAACGCGCACCAGAAACCGCCCGAAACCGCGATATGCTTCCAGTCCGCCGTTTGCGGTCCAAGCGCGCATACCGCCAGCGGCCAGGCGAGAGCCAGCGTCAACGCCAGAGAGGTCCCCGCATCATGCTCACGATCTCCGACCTCACGGCCCAGCTGTGCCTCACCGGATACGCCATCCCGGTACTTCATTCCGCGTCACCCCTCGCGGCCGCCCGATGCCCCCGATCACCCGGGAATACGAGCCTCAACGAGGTCCCGGCAGCCTTGTGCATCGGAATGTCTTGCAATCGCGCAACAGCAGCGAGGCAACCGCCTTCCACCAGGGCTCCGAGCCATGCCCCGATCGTCAACAGGGGGAACACCGCCGCAGACGACCCGTCCGACGTCCAGCCGGCAACCGCAACCGCCCCGAGCAGAATGATCGCCCGCCAGACCAGAAGCGTTTTCGCCATATCGCAGGACAGCGTCCCGGCAGCGCTTTCCGAAACCGGTGACGATCTTGTCGCCGCAAGCCACAGAAATCCGTACAACGCCGCCATCGACAACAATTCCGCGAGACTTGGGACGCGAATTCCCATGGCCGGCGCAAACGGGATCGCCAACAGCAACGCCGGAACGAAAATCAGGGACAGGACCAGGGAAAGGCCAGCGCAATGGGCGTAATCGGATGCATCCTCAACTGGAGCCGATGCGGGGACGCTATCCGCCAGGAACTCTTTTTCCGGTCTCCCATCGTCATGGGCGCCGCTGCCGCGATTTTCCTGATTCGCCACCATGCCTCCCTCCCGTTCATCAACGATTGGCGCGAGCCCCTCGAACTGGATTCCCTCGATGCGCTCTATCTGCTCCCCGCCGGAATTTTCTACGTTCTGCTGCATATCTTCGTCTGACCGCATTCCGACAACCGGCGGCTGTCCCCGGTAGTCCACCGCTGTCGTGGGGGTCCTCACTCCGTTTCCCTCCGGCTTTCCGGACGGTGCCTCACCGCCAGCGTCCTTCCGTCCGGGCCAAGCTCCGCGACAGGTGCGCGGTCCAGCCCGGAAAGCGTGCGCGACAGCGCGCCGACGGCTTCCGCGAACGTCCCCCGGAAACGCCGCGTCTCGTGCAGCCGGTATGTCCGGTCCGTCAGCCAGACGAGCTCGACGCCCACCATGGCGCCCCAGCGCTCCAGCGCCTGGCGCAGCGTCTCGCCCTGCGCGACGCTCCAGTCCGCAACGCCTCGGCCGACCGTCGCGAGCTCGACTTCGCCCGGCGGCAGCCCCGCAGGGCGCACATGCACCTCACCGCCATGGCGCTCCCAGGCGAGGCCGAAGTCGAACAGCAGCATCTTCCAGTCGGCATAGACCGCCCGCGCCCGGCGGGAGGCGTCCACGCGCCGGTCCCAGCGCAGCGTCACGCCCTCCGGAGCGAGCCTCGCCGCGACCTCCGCGATCCCGAGCCGGTCCGCCGGCCCGTGGATGAACACCGACCGGTCCGACTGCACGGGCGTGTATGCAAAGCCCGCTGCCGCCGGCAGAGGCGACGCCGCCGCCAATGCCGCCAGCGCCGCTGCCCGGAGCGCCCTCACGACCCGTCCTCCCCGGACGGCGCAGCGCTCTCCGCTTTGGCCTTCGGCCCGATCCAGTCGAGCCGCACCGCCATGCGACCGGCATCGGTCGTGAGAAACGCCCGGCCCTCGGCCTGGAGCCCGATATCGCGGAGCACGAAGATGACAGGCTCGTCCTCGACGTCGATCTCCACCATCACCGGCGCCGGCGGGCGCGGGCCGGCGACCACGAAGTCGTAGCCGATCTCGTCGGCCAGGCGCTGCGCCGCGCTCTCCAGCGGGCCCAGCCAGTCCAGCGTCACCCGCTTCTGCAGCTCCGGCGTCACCAGGCGCGGGATATCCACCTTCGGAGCCACCCCGGCCGAGCGGATCTCCGCCAGCTTCGTGCGCGCCTCCTGGGCGCGGACCATCGCCTCGGCCATCCGCATCTCGGCCGGGTCGCTCGCGACCGCGGCCGGTTTGTCCGGGGTCCGCTCCTTCATCCAGTCGAGATCGAGCGACTGGCACCCCGCGAGCGCCAGCGCGCCGACGACCATCCCGCCGATGGCCGCGCCCGCGCTCATTGCGCCGCGCTCCCGACGTCCCGGACGACCAGCCAGCGGTTCGGATAGGCCGTGGCCGTCAGCATCCGGCGCATCGGCGCGATCGCCAGCAGCGCGTCCGCCGCCTTCAGGAAACCCTCCTGTCCGTTCCCGCCCCCCTCGAATGCGGCCGCCGCGCCGACGCGGAACTGCCGGTCCGTCTCCCAGGCCAGGTTCCAGCCCGCCCGCGCCGCCCAGGCCCGAAGGACGCCCTCGACGGTCTCGTGACGATCGGGATCTACTTCCCAGCCTGCGGGCCCGGACGCGACCTGTTCCGCCGGCGCCGCCTCGCCTTGTCCTTCCACCGCGGCCTGAGCTCCGGCATCCACACGCCTTCCGGGTCCTGCTTCCACTCGCCCCGGAACCGCAGGCGCCAGACGCCTCGCCGGATCCACTTTCGCATGAGCCGCCTCCCCGTCTTCGCTCGCCGCCGCTCCGGACTGCGGACCGGGCTCCGCCGTGCCCTCCGCCTGCGTTGCATCCGCGGGCGCCGCCGACGCCCCGCTCTCGGCAAGCGCGGCCAGCAGATCGACCGCGACGCCGGACGGCAGCCGCATGGCGTCGCGCTGCTCGCTGTCGGCATGGCGGAAGAACACCAGCCGCCCGTCCGCCCAGGACCAGTCGTAGCCCGACAGCCGCGCCAGCTCGTCCAGCACCGCCGGCGCCCTCCCGGTCATGACAAGGCCGAACGGCACCGGCGCGTCGTGGACGACACGCTCGCCCGCGACGCGGCCCGGCCGCTCCTCGAGCACGGCCTCGATCCCCACAAGGCCGGCGATGCGGCCGACAAGCTCCCGGAAAGGCAGAGGGTCCAGCTCCTCCACCCGGATCTCCCGCGCGGCCAGGTCCGCCGGCAGGTCCCGCGACGGCGCCTTCACGCTCACCGTCGCCGGCAGAGGCTGCGCGGCCGGCTTCTCCGCCGCATCCGCGAGCGCCAGCGCCGCGATCGACACCGCCGTGACGAACCCCGTCAGCAGCAGGAGCTCCCGGCCCGTGCGGTCGACCCGCCGCCGGCGCGCCGTTCGGCTTGTGGACAGCATCCGCATCTCTTCCCCGCGCCGCGTCATTCGCCGGCTCCCGCGCAGCGCCGCAGGGCCGCGCGGGCCTCCCGGTTCTCCCGCGCCCCGACCCGGTTCCAGACCGAGTTGTGCCCGTTCGACACCAGCGAGCCCGGCGCGAAGGCCGCATCGATGAAGCGCAGCACGTCCTCGCGATCCGCGACCTTCGGGTCGTGAAACCCCGCAGCCGGACCGCCGCCCCTGACCACCGGACCGAAACGCTCAACCCGGCCGCCCGGAACCCCGGCAGCTGCCTGCACGCGCTTGCCCAGGGGAACCGACCCGAAGGACATCAGCACTTCCGGCTCGCCCGTCGCACGCTCGCAGCTCACCGCGAACCCGATGCGCAACCCGCCGCCACTTCCCGGCAGCGGCTCCGCCACGCCGAACGCGACATGGGTCCCGGCCTCGATGCGGACCGCGAACGACCGCGCCTCGGGCGTCTCGACGGTTTGCGCGCCGACGCCCGACGGCAGGCCCGGAGCCGCCGCGACGGCAAGCGCCAGCATCGCCAGGATCCCGCGGCCCGTGCGAGCGGGCCAGTTCCGATTACCGTTGCGCACCGAACGCTCCCACAATCCCGTTCCGCTCGAACACGCCGCCCGCCTCTCCCTGGCCGGCGCCGTAGAACCGGCCTTCGATCGAGCCGGTTGCATCGCTTGACCGGAACGCGCCCCGCGCCACGGGGATATTGTCCCAGCGCATGTCAGGCCTGACCGCACCGCCGCTATCCGTCATGCCGGTGAACGCAATATCCGCCTCGGGAGACCCGAAATCCCCGATCCGAAGCTCCGCAGACCCCTCGACACGCTGCCCGCTTGCCCTCTCCAGGCCCACGGCCGGGCCCTTCCAGACGCCGCCGCCGATCCCTGCGGGATTGGTGGCGGGAAAGGCGCCGAAGGAGACGGCGACCGCCCCGTCCGCCAGCCCGAACACGCTCTCGTCCAGCCAGTGCCCGTAAAACCCCGACCCGTCGCCGCGCAGCATCCGGTCCGCGAGCGCGCCGGCATCCAGGTCCCCGGTCGCCACCCAGGCGAACGTGTCTTCTCCGCCGAGCCGCCCGCCCCGGCGCCAGTCCCACGGCGCCACATGGGCGCCGGCATGGATCCCGCGCCCGTTCGCGCGCGCCTCTTCCTCCTCGTCCGCATAGTCCTCGGCATATTGCCGGTAGGCGAGCGCCCAGCCGTTCGCGACCAGCCAGGCGTTGAGGTCTTCCCCGCCCGAGGAGCAGACCCCGATGGAACGCCCGTACCGGTCCGTCCCGCTGCCCGCGCAGCTCAGGCCCGCGGCGCGCGACATCAGCGCCTCCGTCGCCGCCGCTCCGCAGTCCCAGGTCCGGCCCCAGGCCCGGCAGGTCTGCCGCATCTCTGGCGCGTCGATCCCATGCAGCCGCCAGCGCACGCCATCGATATCCACCGTGTCGGCGTCGATTACCCTGACATCGGTCGCGGCCGCGGGTGGCGCATCCGGCATCGGGCCGGAAGGGGAGGACGCTCCTCCTCCCCCGCCGCCGCAGGCTGACAGCACCAGCACGGATGCGGCCGCCATGACGAAGGCCTTCGCAAGCGTTCGCCCGGGCAGGGTTCGCTCCGTTCGCCTGCGGTGCATGCCCCGGGCCGTCATTCGGACGCCTCCCCTTCCAGAAAGCGCATCCGCTGCCGCCTGCCCGCCTCGCGCCAGTGTCCCCGGCTCCACCCCATCGACAGCACCCGCCACGGGCTTACCCCGTGCCTGGCGCTCAAAGCGCCCAGCCACAGCCAGTCCGTCAGACCCGACAGCAGCGCTGTTGCGACACCCGAAACCCCGAGCGCGACGATCCACGGCTCCGCTTCCGCCTTCGTCTGCCTGTATGCCTCCTCGGCCGCCGCGACCACCTGCGCCTTGGTCATCTCCGCGTCGGCCAGGCCGACGACGAGGGCGTCGATTATCGAGAACCTGAACGCCAGAAGGATCAGCAAGCTCGCAAGGAGCGTCGCGCATACCGCAAGGGTCCTGATCTCCCTCGCCGCAATCCAGCCCAGGACCCGGCGCAGGCGGCTGCCCGATCCGCCGCGGTCGCGGCTCGCCCTGTCAGCCCTGAGCGCCGCCCAGGCGAGAGCCGCGCCTGTCCCGTAGCCCAGCATTAGCCAGTGCAGTCCGACAGCCAGGCACGTATAGACGGCCGCCACGCACAGCCACATCGCGCTCAGCAAGCACACTCCCAGCACCGCGCGCCTTTCCCAGCGCTTGAGACCGACGCCTTCGATCATCGTGCTCACCTCAACCGAGCCCGATACCGGCACGGCCGAGCACATTGGCCGAGAGAACGAGGGCGCCGCCCACAGCCATGCCCGGCCCGAGCGGCACCTGGCCCTGGAGCCAGGACCGGCCCCGCCGGCGCTGGACAAGGGCATGACGGGCAAGCGCGCAGAACGCCCCGACGGAAAGGGCCCAAAAGAGGCCCCGCGGACCGAGCGCGCAGCCGAGCGCTGCAAACAGCAAGGCATCTCCCGGGAAGAACGGCCAACGACGTCCGAGGACTTCCGCAGCGATGATCGGAACCGCACCCAGCAGAAGCCCCGTGCCCGCGCCCGCAAGCGCCCGCATCAGGCCCTGCTCCACGTCGGGACCGACCGTCCCGGCCTGCCAGAGCACGCCCGCCTCAACCAGGAAGAACAGCCACAGGGGATCGATCCGGAACCGCTTCCCGTCGATCCGCCCGACCTGCCAGAGCGCGATCAGAACCCAGGCGAACACCACCCAGGAGAGCGTCTCCGCCCTGGGCGCGCCCGCGGCCGCCGCAATCCCGCCCAGGCCGAGGCAGGTCGGGAACAGCCACAGGGCATCGTCGCGAGAGAACAGGGGCGTCATCGCCCGTCCTCCATGACCCCGAAGGTGGCCGGCAGGAGGCGGCACCACCTGCCGATCTCCTCCTCCCGGCAGAGCTCGGGGCGCAGCGTCTTCGCGGCGAGGCCGAGACGGGCGCGTTCTTCGTTCCAGGCCGTGAGCTCCTTCTGCGCGGCCCGGATGCGCTTCATCGCCCCGATCTCGCTGCGCAGCTCCTCCACGACCCGGCGCGCCTCTGCATGGGCCTTCGCCCATCCGCCGTCCGCCGCCGGCGCCGCCCCGTCGGGTTCCACCGCCGGCGCCCAGGACGCCAGCAACAGGAGGAGCCCGGCCATGACGGCCCTGCATGCCGGACGCCTCAGCATCCCGAGCAGCTCCCGACGCTCAGCGTCCGGATGTATCCCGACGCCGCGTTCAGCGAAGACCTGGACGTCACCCCGGTCGCGGTGACATTGCCCCCTGCCGCGACGGACCCGGCCGTCACGTCCTGGCCGATGGCGGCGCTCGCCGCCTCGAGCCCCGCGGTCACGCTCACCTCGTTCGCGTTCACCCGGCCCGTGAACTCCGCGTCGCCCGTGAACGTCACCCCGTCCGGCGCGCTGAACGTCCCCTCCATGCGCAGCGCCCTGCCGATGGCGAACTCGCCGCCGATGCGGAAGTCGCCGCCCACCGCCACGTCCTGCGCCACCTCGAGCCGGTCCGCCTCCAGGCGCGCGATCCCGGTCACGTCGTTGCCGCCGAGATCGAGGTCGGTCTCCATCCGCCCCGCATCGGGGCAGCCCGCGCGCGCCTTCCTGAACAGGAAGTCCCCGCACACGCTCTCCCGGTCGAACTCCTGGTAGAGAACCAGCGCGTTCTCCCGCGGATGCCCGCCGGACGCGGCCCGGAACGCCGAGAGGTCCTCCCTCAGCCCGGCAGCCCCGAGAACGCCGCTCCCGTCCACGATCCCGAGCCACCCGGTCCGCGCCTCGAACGCGCCCGCATCGGGCCTGCGGTCGTCGCCGGCCTCGACCAGCTGCATCGAGACGGTGCGAAGCCGCCCGCCGCCCGCGTCGATCAGCCAGACCCTGAGCCCGCGCTTCATGGCGTCGCCGGCGCTGAACCCGGCAGGCAGCAGGTCGGCGCCGGTGAGCGCCGCCATCGTGATCTCGCCCGACGCGAGCGAGCCATAGTTCGCATGCACATGGCGCTCGACCGCCCGGCCCAGCACCACCAGGTTGCGCCCCGCGGACACCGCCTGCGCATCCTCCGCGCGCTCCGCCTGGAACCCCGTCCACTGCATCAGCAGCAGCGCGATCACCGGCAGCGCCAGCAGGGCTCCGAACAGGCCCATCGCCTATGGCCCCAATGTGGGCGGTTTGCAGCCGTTGCAGCTGTCCACCCGGAGACTGTTGATCGAACCCGTCTCCGCACTCGCCTCACCGCTTGCCGTCACGGCCTGCCCCGTGACCGGCCCCGTCGCTTCGACATTGCCGCCGGCGTCCAGGGCCCCGGTGACCGCCATGCGCCCGGCCGCGACCGCGCCCCTGGAGCGCATCGACGTGCCCACGCCCAGCTCCCGCGGGATCGTGAACGCGGCCTGCGTTCCGGCCTGCGTGCCGCCGAACGCGAACCCGCCGGTCGCGCTCAACGACGTCGCCGGCTGGATCGTCAGCGTCGCAGGCGCGAGCGGATCGCCGGAGTTCAGGACCACGTCTCCGCGCACATCCGCGTTGCCCGTCGCCGGCACCGCGCCGCTGACGGCCTCGGCCGTCTCGACGCCGGCCGTGCCGACGCCCACCATGCTTTGCCCGCTGTCGAACACGATGTCCCGGTCCATGGCCGCCAGCTCCGGGCGCCCTCCGACCGCGCGCCGGTGGACCCTCTCCACCGCATGCGCCAGCCCGAAATCCGCCGTCGCGAACAGCGATCCCTGCGGCAGGGTCCCGAGAACGCCCTGCATGGCCGCCAGATGCGCATGCATGGCCGTGCCGGGACCGCCCACCTCGCCGACCACGTCCATGCCCGCCATGACCGCGCCGGCGCGAAGCGAGGGATGGCGGCTGGCGACGCCGCTGCCGGCGAGCGAGCAGACCGCCATCGGGACCCCGTCCACCATCACGGCGCCGTAGCGGGCCTGGAGCGCGCCCGGCTCGTCCACCGTCCGCATGCCGGCAGGCAGGAACGGCTGGAACGGCGTTGGCGGTGACCGCAATTGAGCGACCGTGAGGGCCGCAGGCGCGGTTACCGGCCCCGGCGGCGCCGCCCCCGGGGCCGTGACAAGGCCCGCCTGGACCGCCCGGTGCGCGGCCACGCAGGTGAGCCCCCACATGCGTCCGCGCTCGCGGTCGTGCTCGTCGCGGAACAGCACCGCCTGCGCCCCGTACCAGGACGCCATGAACAGCGCCGCGAACAGGCCCAGCACGATCGCGCCGAACAGCGTGGCCGATCCCCGCCAGAACCGCCGTCCCGTCATCCTGCGCATCGACATGTGCCCCCGGGCGCCCTGCGGTCAGCGGAAGGTGATCGTGATGTGGTTGGCGTCAGCGCCCTGGGCGCAGGCCGTCTGTATTGCGGCCAGGTCCGGGACGGCGGCCGCGGCCGTGTTGACGGTGGTATCCGCCGCGCTGCCCACCTCGATATTGACCACCCCGAAGTCCGCCGCCGCGCCTCCGGAAAACCGCTTGCCGAGATTGAAGCAGGCCTCGTCGCCGATATCCTCGACCGAGATGTGGAACCGCCGCCCGTTCCCGACGATCAGGATATTGCCGCCATAGGGGCTGACGATCGTGGCGGTCGTGGTGCTGCCGGCCGTTACCGACGACCGCGCGCTGCCCGGCACCTTGCCCATCGCCGTCAGCGTCGGAACCAGGTTCGCGTTGGTCCCGTAGGTCGACTGCCCGAAAAAGCCCTCCTTGACGTTCGCCCGGAGCCGGCTCACCAGCTCGAAGGTCTGCACCTCGTCGAACTTCGAGGTCCCGTCGCCGAACATGCCCTGCGTCCAGGCCAGCACGAACGCGCCGATGATGATCCCCAGTATCGCTGCGACAATGCCCATCGCACCCTCTCCCTAGAACGTGTCCACCTGCGAAAAGACCTCGAACACCATCGAGAGCACCGCCAGCGTCGCGATCGTCGAGACCACCAGCAGCGCCGCGTTCAGCACCATCGCTGCCGCGGCCATCACCGCGCCCGAGCGCTCGATCCACCGGTCCGTGAACCCCCGGAGCTGCTCTTCCCAGTCCGGACGCCCGTCCAGCGCCGCAGCCACCGTCACCAGCGTCTCGTCCGGGAACCCCGTCCCGGCCGCCTCGAGCGCGCGCCCGAACCCCATGCCGCCGCGCACCATCCGGACCTGGATCGCCCGGATGCGGCTCTGCACATAGGGCGAGGCGCCCATGGACAGCCGCTCCCAGGTCCGCTCCGTCAGGTCCACGCGAAGGCGCAGGAACTCCAGAACCACCAGGAAGAACGCAGACCCGCTCACGATCCGGTAGAGCGAGAACGGCGCCACGAGGTCGAGCGTCCGCCGGCCCCGGCCCGTCCAGCGCAGGACCAGGACCCACACGGCCAGGATGGCCGCGAGCAGCGCCAGCCCGAACGCCCAGTCGTATCGATAGAAGGCCGTGGCGAATGCGTCCGTCGCATGCACCCAGCCGGGCCAAGCCGCGGGGTCCGTCGACTCCCGCATCGCCGGCATCATGTAGCCGCCGATATACCAGACCAGGAACAGCACGGCCCCGAAGATCACCACCGGCCAGGCCAGCGCCGCCCAGATCGCCCGCATCTGCCGCGCGCGCATCTCCGCGACCCGCGCCGCAGCCCGGAACAGGTCCTCCGGACGCACCCGGCCCGTGCCGTAGAAGATCATCGCCTCCGACGCCGGCGCCCAGCGCCCGAGCTCCGCCACGAACGGGTCCATCCCCCCCGCATGCGCGAACTGCCAGCGCCGCAGCACCAGCCTCAGCAGCAGGTTGCGCCGGTTCGCCGCCAGCGCCAGCTCCAGCGCCTCGCGAAGCCCGAAACTGTTGCCCAGAAGGTCCGCCAGCAGGTTCCAGAGGTTCACCCGCGCGGCCGTCCGCACCGCCAGAATGCGCACGGCGCCGATCAGCACCGCCTCGACAAGGCGCGCCAGGCCGGGACGAGACGCCCCCGCGAAAGCGCCCGGAAGGGAGACGGAACCCCTCACCGCACCGGCTCTCCGCCGTCCGACGCCAGCCGCGGGCCGGGCGGCGGCCTACCCAGCGCCGCCGCCGCTTCCGTGACCTGGGCGCCCTTCTTCAGCGCGTCGAAGGGATCGACCGCGCCGGCGGCGACGAGCTTCCAGAGCTTCGTCCCGATCGTCTCCCCGCCAAGCTCGTCCATCCAGTAATGCCAGGCCTTGATGGCTTCGTTCTTCCGGACGAACTCCAGATAGCCGTCATCGGGCACGATCCACTCGGCAATGGCGCGGCGGCCGTTCCCGTATCCGGCCCAGGCCTCGCGCCACAGCTCCGACCTGCCGTCCTTCAGGCAATGCTTGCACCCCGCCGGATTGCGGAACCGGACCTCCGGCCCCAGCACCGCCATCAGCCCCGCGGGAAGCTGCCTCCCGCCCGCCGGACGCTCCAGGCAGCAGGCCGGGCAGAGACCGCCGATCAGCGTCTGCTTCATCAGCAGGCGCACATTGCCCTTCTTCACCACCTCCGACGACTTCACGCCCAGGTCCAGCAGCCGGAACAGGATGCCGTTCGCCGAATGGACGTGGATCGTCGTCCAGATCTGGTGGCCCGAGTCGATAAACTGCAGCACCTGCCGGGCGCCCATCTCGTCGCGGATCTCGCTCACCATCCCGACAGCGGGATGGATCCGCACGAAATGCATCAGCGCCCGCCTGAAGTTCCGCCCCCGCTGCTCGTCGATCCCCGCCGTCGGCAACGGTATCTGGATCGCGTTCCTGACGATGATCTCGACCGGGTCCTCCGCCGTCACCAGGTTGAGCTCGTGATTGTGCTCCGCCATCTGCAGGTTCAGGTTGGTCGCGATCGTCGTCGTCTTGCCGTCGCCGGTGCTGCCGCCGAGGAAGATCCCGCCATATTTCGACATCCGGATCTCGCGGAAGATCTCCGCGACCTCGTCGTCGAACCCGAGGTCCTGGACCGTCGTCCCCTCCTTCAGGCGGTCCGACACGAATATCCGCGCAAACAGATGCTGCCCGCCCGGCGCATGCGGACCGCGCTCGCAGCGCAGCGCCGTGATCCCCTCCGGAAGCTTCACCTCGCCCGCCTTCAGGCTGAACCCCTGGAACTCCTGCCTGATCGTGCCCGTCTGCCCCGAACCCTCGTCCCGGCCATACATCAGGTGCTCGATCATCTGCTCGCCCTCGCGGACGGTCAGCGGCTTGCCGATCTGCAGCTTCCGGTCATGCACGCAGACCTTCACCCGCGTGTCCTCGGTGCCGACCTCGATCGCCAGGTCGTCGCCTTCGGCCTCGAGCACCTTGTCGAACATGTCGAACACCCGGTCGACCGTTCGCGGGTCCGCGATCTCCAGCAGCCCTTCGCCCCGGCCGCGCCCCCAGGCTTCGGCGATCCGCTCCAGCGGCACCGTCTGCTCGCGCAGCCGGTCCGGCACGACCCCCGTCGCCCGGAGCGCCCCCAGCACGGTCCGGACATGCGCGTCCATCGCGTAGCCGTCCGCGATCAGGCAACGCCCGTCCGCCCAGACCGCGCAGACCGCCTGGAACGCATCGTCCATGCGCTCCCACCTCACCAGCCCGCCGGCATCCACCCAGGGCGGCCGCTCGCGCAGTCCCAGCCAGGACAGAATGTCGAAACCCTTCGCCATCAGCGCCCCCCGGGCCTGTAGGGCAGGCCGGCAGCCGCCCCGCCCGCCACCACAACCCGCGGAGGCCGCGCCCGGATCGCCCCGATCCTCACGCCGCCCGGCAGCGCGTCCCCGACCCGGACCCACCAGCGGCCCTCGCCGTCCGTCACCCCCGCCAGCAACTCGGTCCCGGAACCCTTCAGCGCGAACCAGCCGTAACGCTCCTCCGGCGCCGGCCCGGGCTCAGGCTCGGGTAACGCAACAACTTCCGGTTCGGCCTTCGCCGCCGCAGCCGCGGCGGCCGCGGCTTCCTCACGCGCGCGCGCCGCCCTGGCCGCCTCCAGCGCGCCCTGGCGCGCGCCCTCGATCCGCGCCTGCGCGAGCCGGCGCTGCTCCTCCAGCGCCAGCGCCTCGCGCTCGCGGACGGCAGCGAGTTTCACCTCCTCCTCCGCCCGCGCCGCCGCGCTCGCGCGCAGCACCGCTGCCAGCGACAGCTCCGCGTCCACAAGCTCCTTCAGAACCGCCCACCGGTCCCGGCACAGCGCCAGAACCTCCCGCTCAACCTCCAGCGCCGGGCTGAACTCCGACTGCCCCTGCGCCGCCTCAAGCATCACAGCGATCGGACCGATCGGACACTCGAACGCCTGCGCGATCTCCGCATCCCGCCAGAACCACTCCGGAGGACCCGCCGGGGAAATCGCCGGGGCGGCAGGGGGAGGATCGGCCTGCCGCTCCGGCTCGTCGGCAGCGGACGGGTTCGCATCCCCCGCCTGCCGCCCCGGTCCGCCGGCGGCGGACGGCGCGGCCCGTTCCGCTGCTGCCGGTGACGGGGTTCCATCCAACGGCCCCGGTGGCGCCGGCGGCGTCTCCGCCTGCTTCGGCGAGCCCAGCGCCGGAGGCGGAGCCGTGACCTCTGGAGGAGCGCCGGACGTCGATGCCGGGCGCGCGGCGTTCTGGGCCGTTGCTGCACCCGACGCCGTCAAGGTTGCCGACAGCAGCAGAAACAACGGTGCGAGACGCCGCAGACACCCGGGCAATACCTTGACGCGGACCGGCCTCGCCATGCAGGATGAACCCATGGCCGCACAGTTCGACACGCTCGTTGCCGCGGAGGCCTTGCACGACGCAGGCATCGACGAGAAACACGCCAAGGCCATCGCCACGCAACTGCGGCTTGCATCCGACGCCGGCGAACCCGTCACCAGGCCGGAACTGCAAGCCGCGCTCGCCCCGCTGGCGACCAGGGCAGAACTCGAAGCCGGCCTCGGCACGCTCAAGACGGAACTCATCGACCGCATCGCCGAGACCGAAAAACGGATGCTCCAGAACAGCGCCGAGATGGAACGCCGGTTGATGGACCGGACCACCGCTCTCATCTGGCGGCTGTTCGGCGCCATGGTCGCCCTCGCCGGCCCTGCTGTCGCCGTGGTCAAGCTGACCCCCTGAGCGGGCGCCACCGACCCGGCGGAAACCGGGAGGGCAAGGGCGCGACGACGAAACATCCGGGACATCCGCGCCGCTGCCTCAGTAGCGGTCCGGCGTGGACGGCGTCCACACGGTCGGCTTCATGCCAAGCTGGTGCGCCAGGCTGCGCCAGTGGATGAGCTGGAACCCCGCCGGATCGTCCCTGACCGTCATTTCCAGGAACCCCCGTGTCCAGCGCCAGGTCCCGTCGAAATGCGGGCCCTCGACCAGGTTCCCGGCCTCGTCCACCACCGAGAACTTCCCCTCGGGATGGAACACGAAACGCTTGTCCGAATACGCCTCGCCCATGAACGGCAGCGCGCGCGGATAGGAATGCGCCAGGAACTCGTCCGTTAGCTGGAATGCCGGATGGCGGTGGCCGGTGGGGAGAAACGGAAACGGGTAGCCGACCGGATAGACCATGTCACGCGAGGCGAATTTGATCGTAATCCGGGATCCGTCTTCCGAACGGACAATATCCAGGAACTTTTCTCCATATGAGTCCCTCTGGACCCGCCAGAGTTCCTCCCGGTCCCAGGAACGCATCCAGACATAGCCGAACCCGCTCCACCTCACGATGTTGCCTTCCTGGGCTGCCAGAAATGCCTCGACCTCCTCAGCCGTTGTCGTCGGCCCGCCGCCGGACCGCAGCCATCCCGTCCGGCCCGGCGCCGTCATGTGCGAACCCGGGAAGTTCCGGATCGGCGCGTCCGTGTCCTGGCGGCGGAGCTCGTCGATATTCCGCGACGTCTGCTTCTCGTTGATCTCCATGCCGTCCGGCAGCCTGATCCTCGGGCAGGCGTCGGCCATGGCCCGCGGCCAGCTGTCCTGCACCCAGCCCGACAAGAAGCGTTTCCACTGCCGTTTATGCGGGTCCTCGTGTCCCGTCAGATACTCTTCGTGCAGCGTTCCGGCGCGCGGGTCATAGAAGACCAGGGAACGATTTGTCCGTCCCTCGTAGCGAAGCGTCCGTGCTGTGCCCGTGGAGTGCGTCTCGAACGACAGGTCGTACGACAGAACAAAATACCTGCTCTTCCCTCCGAAGAGACAGTGGAGCATTGTACCGTCGTTGAGATACAGTTCACCGTTCACAACACCCGGAAATTCGGGATGCTCGAATACGAACGCCCGCCCGGACGTCAGCTCGTTGAAGAACGCCGCACTGTGCGAACTGTGATTCCGGAAGACCTTCCAGTAAGGAAGCTCGCGAAGCTCCGGCGGAAGTCCGGCTGTCGACGGCTGCTGTCCGTGCGCCACACAGGACGCCAGCATTGCCGCTGCTACGGTCAACGCCAACAATCTTCCTGCCGTGGAATTCGACACCTTCATGTCGTTATTTCCTTCCGGTTCCGGAACGAGTTCTGCATGCTGAAGGCCATCTCAGTATCCGCCTTCATTGGCCTTCACATGATCGAAGAACGGCGCGATCCGGAACTCTTCGGTGATCCGTCCGCGTCGACGGAAGTCGGACTCCGTGCATTCCTCGACCTTGGCGTGCCAGTCCGTCAGCTTGAACCAGAGGCCGCGTCCAGGCCGGGCCGCCAGGTCCACGGGAAACAGACGGCTCCCCGCTTCTGCCTTCCCCTTGATGCGGTCCCAGGCGGCGAGAGAGGCGGCGTCGGCCCCAATGGCGTCCGCGCACAGCGCTTCCATCTCCGCCATGGACAGGTTGCGGGTCTTCGACGCCGCGTCATAGCGCCCGAATGCGCCGATATTCTTGAACCGCATCACGGCATGGCGCGGACCGAGCCCCGCCATGAGGCCGTGCATACGCCGGACCGCGCCCTCGTTCACGCCGCGCACCAGAATCGTCCCGGTGTTGACGATCATCCCGTGCGCAACGGCGTTCTCCACCGCCCGCAGCTTTTTCGCCGCGCAGCGCATGTTGTCGATGGTTTCGTACCAGTCGTCATTGTCGGCGCCGTTCATGGAGACATAGACATGGCGCAGCCCCGCATCGCGAAGCTGCCTCAGATAGCCTTCCCGGGCCAGGCGCAGGCCGTTGGTCAGAAGAACCGGTCGGTGACCCAGACGCCGAACCATGGAGACGATCTCGGGTAAATCCCGGCGCATGGTCGGCTCCGCGCCGATGAGCCTCAGATTGACGCGCTTCGGCAACGCTGCGAGGCAGTCTTCGAGCCTGCCGACGTTCATGTCTGGAACGTCCCGGTTTGGCAGATAGCAATTGGCGCAGGCCATGTTGCAGCGGTGCGTCACGTCCGCGACCACTGTTTCAAAGGGATTCTCCCCGGGAGCAAAGCTCCGGACGACAGGACGCTGCGCCGGAACGGACCGGCTTCCCGCGAGGCCGCTCATATCGCGAGCTCGTAATTGCCGCCCTTGGGCTGGAATCCCAGGCGCCTGAGCAGCCTGTCCGTGCGGGCGATATCGATCCCGGAGGTCACGCCCGCATAAAGGCGGACAGCGCCGTTTTGCCCGGCCCAGCGCCGAAACCCGTGCAGAAGCTTGATCGCCGCCAGGGAGCCTCGGCGTTCCGGCAGCACATAAAGCCCCAGAACCGTAGCCCCCAGCGCCGGAGAGTGATAATGTGGGGCGATCGCGCCGATCAACCCGCCGATCATTCTGCCGCTTGATTCAGCGTGAAGCAGACACCGGTCCGGCTTCTTCAGATTGCGCTCGAAAGTACGCCGGACCATGCCTTCGTCGTAGGGCAGACCGTCGTCTAGTTCCTCAAACACACGCCGTGCCATCGCCACCCGCGCCGCGATGTCCTCGGCGCTGCGTGTGAAGCGGATTGTGACGCCGGATGAAGGGGCAACGCATTCCCTCACCGACACGACGTCAGGCGACGCCGCGCTCATTCCTTGCGCTCCCCGTATCGAAGCCATATGTCCCAGAAGGTGCGCGGACCGTCCTTGCCGACATAGCGTCCTTCGCCGAATACAGTGTTGCCGGCGACCGTGCGCTTCACGCCGTCGCTGGTAAGCGAGATCGACTCGATGCCCGCCTCATCGAGGCTGCTCAGTTCGCCCGGGTCACTCTCGCCGTCCTGATCGAGGTCCTGCCAGACACGGAACTTGGCCCACTCGGCATCGTCCGGACCCAGCCGACCGTCGCCGTCGGTGTCGAAATGGCGGAGACCCTCCAGGTCCGTCTGCGCGCCCGGCACATATGAGACGAAGCTCAGTTCGTCATGTGCCGCGATAACGCCGTCGCCATCCTTGTCATAGGCGAGGAACCCGTCGTCGGCTGCCGCCCAAGCCATACGCTCGCGGTAGCCGTCGCCGTTGATGTCGAAAAACGCCGTCGACTCCTCCAGCGGCACCAGTTCAACGCCGTCGCCGTCGAGATCCAGCACGATCGGCCCCTTGCCGCCGCTATCGCCGTCGCCGTTGCCGGGCGCGCTGACCGTTCCGTCCTCCGGCATGCCGTTATGGTCGACGGTATCCAGGCTTTCCTCACTGGTACTGGTGGTGCTGGTGCCTTCGCTGGTGCCCTCGTCGCCGTCGGGCCCGCCGGGATCGTCAGGATCGTCGGGTTTCCTTGGAGAGTCCTTCTTCTTCGTGCAGTTGGGAGGCGTCCCCTCCTGGCCTGCCGGGCAGGACGATGTTGGTGTCGTGCAGTTGGGAGGCGTTCCCACCTGACCCGCCGGACATGACGATGTTGGCGTTGTGCAGTTGGGCGGCGTCCCCACCTGGCCCGCCGGACATGACGATGTTGGCGTCGTGCAGTTGGGGGGCGTCCCCACCTGACCCGCCGGGCAGGACGGTGGCGGGGGCGTCGTGCAGCTGCAGCTCGACACCGTGTTCGCCAGCCGCGCTTGACCGTTCACCCGCGCCGGCTGCCTCGTGCGCAGCTCGGGCGAGCCCGGCCGCAGGACGAACACGCGGATTTCCGTGTTCTGCGCCCAATGCTCCGTGCAGCTGCCTCCCACGATCTGGCCGGCAGGACAGGAACAGGAGCACGGGCTCGTCCAGCCATGGACGGGCCCCGTCTCCCAGGTAATGACCGGGTCCGGAATGTCCGCTGCCGGCGGCGCGGCCGCATAGACGATTTGACAATTGCTCCGCCACCGCGCCCAGTCGCTGCAGGCCGCGTTGGCCGGAAGGGTGGGGGGCGACGCGGAGAGCATCGTCTCCCGCGTCGCGCAGTCGGCCGGCCAGGCCGGGGGCGCCGGCGCGAACTCGCGCAGGTCGTTGCAGTTAGGCGTGCCGGCCGGGCAGTTCGTCACCGCCGTCACCTGGATCGGTATGCGGCGGCGCTCGACCATCGTTCCCGTATCCGGCGCCGGACAGGATACCGTTTGGTCCTCCGTCTCCCAGCGAAGCCCGACGGATGTCAGCTTCGGGTCGGCAACGGCGAGCACCAGCCCCACCCGGTCGCCCGTGGTCGAAGGAATGGCCATGCAGGCCGGAAGGGAGCCGTCCTGCCGACCGTGCGCGCCCCTGAACAGGCGCGAGCCCCTCGTGATGAGATGCAGCCCGCTTCTGCCGTTCCCCGAGACGACCGGAGCGACCTGCACCGCCCGCTGGTCCCGGCCCACGCCCTTGAGCTCGTCCGTCGCCGCATAGACCGCCAGCACGCCCTCGCAGTAGCGCGCCGTCAGGCCCCGCTCCGTCCAGGACGACAGCCACCACGTCCCGGAAGGAGGATGGACAAGACCGGTCCACTCATCCGCCCAGAGGTTGCCCGCGTCCGTCACCCGGATACGCCGCTCGACGCTGCGGAACGCGTTCTCGATCGACGCCGCGTTCAGCAGCGCCGCCTGCCGGTCGACCCGGTCCGGGTCCCCGCTCTGCGCCTGCACCGTTGCGACCCCTCCGAGCGACAGCGCCGCGATCGCGGCCCACAGGAACGAACGCTTCATGATACAGCCCTCTCCGGCTCGACTTCACCAGTGGTGTCCGGCGCGGCCCGGGCAAGCGGCGCCACCAGGGCCGCGAACTCGTCCTGGAACATGCCCTGCGTGCTGCGCCGGCGTCCCTCGAACCGCCAGCGGCCGGCCTCGAACGCAACCGAGACCACCTCCAGCCCCCCGATCGCGGAGACCAGCGCCACCGCTTCGGCAAGCGGCCGCTCCGTCTCCAGAGCGACTTCCGGCCCGGCCTCGCCCCCGTATTCGATGCGGAACCCGCGCAAGGCCAGCAACCTGTCGATCTCCGCCCGGAACTGCGGATGGCTCTGCCCGGCGACGGCCTCGGCCTCCATCAGGACCTGCGGCAGGGGAGCGAACCCCACCGCCTGGCCCTCATCGTTGACGCCGGACCAGAACCACGGCGCCAGCCTCGCCTCCGCAAGACCCACATACACCCGCGGCGGCAGGGGTTTCCGGAGCTGCCACCGGACCTCCAGCACCGGACGGCCCCGCAGCGACCACGGAGCGCCGACATCCTCGTCCATCCGGTATTGCGCATGGCAGAACACGCCGATCCGGTCGAAGCCGGCCAGGCCGAGCTCGCGGCGCGCGATCTCGTCGCGGCAATGGGCCAGGAAGCGCCGGGTGTCGAGCCCGACCGTGACCCGCGGCCGCTCCTTCTCTTCCTCGACCATGCCGAGCCAGGTCTTGATCGTGACCTGGTTCGCCGATCCCCAGACGACGGCTGCGCCGACCGCCGCGAAGACCGCGAGCCAGACGACGCGCTTCCGCGACAGCCCGCCCGCGCTGACCGGCGAGAGCACGTCCACCTCCGCAGCCGCTTGGCGCAGGCGTTCCACATCCACCTGGACCGCCTTCGGGAAGACGTCCCGCAAGCCGGGCGTCACCACCACCAGCGCGCCTTCCGCCCCGGCCGGGTCCACGGCTTCGAGGGCCTCCTGCCGCGACGCGAAAACCCGGTCGCCGTCGGCCAGCAGCACGCCTGCGCTGCACCGGACGACGGCCACGCGTTTCTCCGCGCCGTCCCCGCCGTCCTCCTCCACGAAGGCGATCCACGTCTCTTCCCCGCGCGAGCGGCCCCGGAGCAAGGCCATCAGCGCGCCGGCGAGCGGCACCGTGCCTGCCGGCGCCTCGGCGCCGTCGACGAACCCCGTCTGGTCCGCGACATTGACGGTCCAGGAACTGCGGGTCTCACGCGCCGCACGACGGGCCGCGCGCCCGTCTACCATGCCGCGCTGCCACAGGAAGCCCGCGGCGAAACGCTGCTCTCCGATCCAGAGCACGCTCATCCGCCCGCCTCCCGGGCCGCGGCGCCGCTCTCCGGAGAGCTGGCCGGCCTCTCACCGGAGCGAGCCAGTGCGGCCTTGCCATTCGCCGCCCGGACGAGGCCGCCGGCGCCGGCGCCGAGCCGGTTCTCGGAAATGCCGAGCGGCGTCCCGATATCCGCCGTCACCAGCAGCGCCGTCTCGACGCGCGCGATGTCGGCATCCGCTCCGCCCTCCGGCAGCGGAATGTCGGGATGGAACGTGCCCGACCGGCTGCCCGTGGAAGATCGGTCGCGGAAGCCCGTGAGGAGAAGCGTCTCGCCCCGGGCGATGCGCTGCGTCACCACGATCGCGCGCCGTCCGCCCGCAGGAAGCTGGATCTGGTTGCCCGCCGTGCCGAACGACGTGAACTCGGGCCGGTCCTGGATCGTCGCCGTGATCCGCGCCAGAACCTCGTCCGGCGCCACGATCCGCGCGACGAAAGACAGACCGAACCCCGACGACACCGTGCCCGGGGTCAGCTCGTAGGACCGGACCCCGTCCTCGACCGTCGAGCTGACCTGCTGCAGATAGGCTTGATCGAAGAGATCATAGAACTGCGCCGGGCGCCCGTTCAGCGTCGGCACGTCCACCGACAGCAGGCGCGAGGTCGTGCCGACCTTGCGGAGCGCGCTCACCGTCGCCTGCAGGGTGGAGGCCCCGACCGCCGTCGGCTTCACCACGGAGATCGTGCCGCCCTCGACGCCGACCAGGAAGTTCGAGCCGAACGCCTCCGGCAGCAGCCCCGTCAGGCCGACCTCGTAGTCCGAGCCCCTGTCGAAGCGCACCGAATAGAGATGCACGGAGAGCGTCACCGGCCTCAGCACATGCCGGTTCACATGCTCCAGATAGGCCCGCACGCGCTCGACGGCGCGCGGCAGGCCGGTCGCCGTCACCGTCGCGGCCGCCGCCGAGACCGAGGCCGTTCCCTCGGACCCCGCCGCCGCTTTCGCCTGCGCCGCGATCTCCTCCCAGGGCGAATAGGTCATCTCGGAGGAGATCGACTGCGACGACGATCCGGACGTCGCCTCGCCGCCGCTTCCCGAGGTCGTGGTCGTCACGCTGTATTGCTGGCTGCCCAGCAGCGCATGGACGCCGAAGACCCGGGTCTCGGAGCGCAGGACCTCGACGGTCCCGGCCTCGCCGTCATACTGCCACCGGTAGCCCGCCGCTTCTGTCCAGGCGTCCAGCAGCCGGTCCAGCGGTCCGGTCCATATGCCTGCCTCGCCAACCAGTTCATCCGACAGGGCGCGCAACCAGTCCGTTCGAGCCGTGTCCGGCGGCGTCTCCGTCCCTTCACCGACGGAGCCCTGCCACAGGCCTCCGACCAGCCGAACTCCGATGCCGGCCGCATCGGATATCCGGCGCGCGAGCACCTCGTCGCCCGGTTCGTAGCCGAGCGTCACGACTATCCCGGTCTCCGACGTCAGGTCGTCCGGTAGGCGGGCGCGCTCCTCCGTGACAGGCCGAAGCGCAAGATACGGGTCCTTCGATTGCGTGAGGGAACGGAAGCCGGGCCTGTCAGGCTCAAGCGAGCCGACCGAGGCCAGCCGGCTTTCTACAGACGCGGCATCCCGCGCGACCTCATCCTGGCCGAACCAGCCGCAGCCCGGGAGCACAATTGCCACGGCCAGCAGCAGAACTCCGACACCCCTGCCGGAACTTGATGCCGAGCCGTTCGATCCACCCGTAAGTCGCTGGCTTCCACCGGTTGACAGGACCCCGAATCCCTTTCAGCATGATGCTGAATGTAGCGTTCGGTCGACCCCGTCTCATGGTCCTGCGTGCTCACCACGCCGGATCGGTCGAGCGCCTGGCGCGGTCTTGACCTGCTGCATGTCGAGGGCGGCAGGATCGTCGCCAAGCACACCTACGCCAAGACCGCGCGACCGCT
>JAJECZ010000234.1 GCA_022821735.1 Alphaproteobacteria bacterium
TCGAGTTGCCGGCCGCCATGGTTCGAGACATAGACGACATCCACCCCGTGCTCGACGCAGAGCGCCGCGTCCTCGCCCGTGCCGATGCCCTTGATGATGAGCGGGATGTCGTGGCGGTCCTTGAAGCGCCTGACATTGTCCCAGTTGAAGGCGCCCTGGAACTCCATATTGCGGTTGTCGATGCGCCAGGGCTTGACGAAACGCTTGGCGATATCGCGCTCGCGCCGGCTGTAATGGGCAGTATCGACGGTGATGCAGAACGCCGTATATCCGGCGGCGATGGCGCGCCGGGCGATGTCGTCCACCCACTCGTCATCGCCCCGGACATAGAGCTGATAGACCTTGGGGTTGGGCGCCGCGGCGGCGGTCTCCTCCAGGCCCGGCTGGGAGACGGAACTCTGGATGTTCATGGTGCCGAAGGCTTGCGCCGCCCGCGCCGCCGCCGCGCCGCCGTCGGGGTCGAAGCTCTGGAGCGAGCCGATGGGCGCCAGCAGCACCGGCAGGCGCAGGTCCTGGCCGAGCACGCGCCTTCGCGCCGAGACGCTGGAGACATCGCGGAGCACGCGGTGCTTCAGCGCCAGACGGTCGAGCGCCGCGCGATTGCGCCTGAGCGTCGCCTCGCTCTCGCTGCCGCCCGCCAGATAGTCCCAGTAGTTCCGGTTCAGATTGTTGTGCGCGCGGTGGACGATCTCGTGAAGGCACAGGAACTCGCCTTCGGTCTGGCTAACCATGAATCCTGCTCTCGAAAAAGGGGGACGGGCGAGCATCCACCATTCGCCTTCACGGTCAAGCGGACGGTGCCGGTCGCGGCCGGCTGTTTGCCGTGCTTCCGCTCCGCTATTCTCCGCCGGCCGGATCCGGAATGAGAGGACACTCCAGGTATGAAGATGACTGCCGCCGTGCTGATGCAATGCGGAGCGCCGCGCCCGTTCGCCCACAGCAGGCCCGTGGAGATCATGGAGGTCGAGCTGGACCCGCCGGGGCCGGGCGAAGTGCTGGTGAAGATCGGCGGGGCGGGCCTCTGCCATTCGGACCTCTCGCTGCTGAACGGCGACCGGCCCCGGCCGGTGCCGATGGTGCTGGGCCATGAGGGTTCCGGCATCTGCGTGGAACCGGGACCCGGCGTCTATGACATCAAGCCGGACGACCATATCGTCTTCCAGTTCGGCTCTGCCTGCGGGCGTTGCCGGCGGTGTCTGGAAGGGCGCCCGCAGGTGTGCGAGACGGCGGCGCAGACGAAGGGGCTCGGGCAGCTCATGTCCGGCGAACGGCGCCTGAAGCTGAACGGCGAATATATCGCGCACCACACCGGCATTTCCTGCATGGCGGAATATGCCGTGGTGGACCGGGGAACCTGCGTCGTCGTGGACAAGCGGATCGACATCGAGGACGCGGCGCTGTTCGGCTGTGCGGTGATGACGGGCGCGGGGGCTGTCATCAACACGGCGCGGGTGCGCGCCGGCGACAGCGTGGCGATCGTCGGGCTGGGCGGCGTCGGGCTGAACGGCCTGCTCGGCGCGAAGCTTGCCGGCGCGGGCCAGATCATCGCCGTCGATCTGGAAGACTCGAAACTCGGTCTGGCGCGGCAGTTGGGCGCCACCCACACGGTCAACGCCCGCGACGCCGACCATATCGAGCAGATCCGCGACATCTCCAACGGCGGTGTCGATTTCGCCGTCGAGCTTGCCGGCACGATCAAGGCGATGGAGACGGCCTGGAACAGCATCCGATACGGCGGCACGGTGGTCACCGCCGGCCTTTCGCCCGCCGCAGCCGACTTCACTTTCAACCAGAGCGAGCTCGTGGCCCAGGAGAAGTCGATCCTCGGCTCCTATATGGGAAGCTGCGTGCCGGTGCGGGACATTCCGCGCTTCATCGACCTCTACATGCAGGGCCGGATGCCGGTGGACCGGCTGATCGACCGCAAGATCGGCTTCGACGAGATCAATTCGGGCTTCGACAAGCTGCAGGATGTCGCGACGGTGCGGCAGATCCTCGCGCCGCACAGCGCATGAACGCAGGCCTGCCGGGGCGTTGCGGCGAGGCCGGGACCGCCGGCGTGACGGCTCGCTATTGACTGCGTCATTTTGACGCGATTTGATGGCGGTGCCGCAAATCGCAGGCATGGGGATTTCCCCATGCGATCGAAGCGGAAGGAGGGATCGATGAAAACCGTGTTGGTGCCGATGAACGAGGCAGGGGGAATTGCCTCGATGCTGGCCTGCGCAAGGATCGTGGCGGAACGCTTCGACTCGCATGTGGAGGGGTTCTACCAGCGCCGCTCGCTGCCGGACATCATGGCGGCCGGGGCGGCGGACGCGGCGTCGCCGGCATTGCTCGACGACCTGGAGCGCCGCGACAACGAGGCGTCGGCCCGGGCGCGCAATCTGTTCGAATCCTCGCTCGAAGGACGCCCGCATCAATGGCGCGAAGAAGTCGCGCGCCATCTCGACGTCTCCGAGCGGGCCCGCGCCTTCGACCTGACCGTGGTCGGCCGCCCGACGGGCGCCGGCGACTCGCCCTCGATGAGCACGCTGGAGGCGGTGCTGTTCGAGAGCGGCCGTCCGATGCTGGTCGCCCCGCCCGGCACGCCGGAGGATTTCGGGGCGAATATCGCAATACTCTGGAACGGCAGCACGGAGACCGCGCGCACGATCGCCATGGGCATGGCGTTCCTGAAGCGCGCGGAGCGCATTCAGGTGATAACCGTCGAGGGCGTGTTCGTCCCGGGGCCGAGCGCCGCGGACATGGCGGAAGGGCTCTCCCGGCACGGCCTGCCGGTCGAGGCGGCGGTGCGGCAGCGGGGAAGGCGCAGCGACGGCGAGGCAATGCTGGCGGAAGCCGCCGCGTTCGGCGCGGACCTCGTCTTCAAGGGCGGTTATACGAGCAGCCGCCTGCGCCAGATGATTCTCGGCGGCCCCACCAGCCATATCCTCGCGGAAAGCGCGCTTCCCGTCTTCATGGCGCATTGACCGGGCGGGTGCAGGGAGGTCGTCTTCCGGGCTCCGGCGCGTCGGCCGGGGCGATATTCGGAGGCTGCGGTACGACGCTCGTTTCGGGCTGAAAAGGCTGTGTCCCGCCACCGCGAAAAAATCTCTAACAGGATGATTTGACGGATTAATTTTTTGTTGACACCTTGCGGCGGAAGGTCGCAGACTTGTCCTGCAAAGACGGGAATGCGGTGGGCGTTGCCGGCCAGGTCGAAGGAGGATGTCCATCATGAAACCACCGGTCGAGGATCGCCCCTCATAGGGGCCATCCGACAAATGATTCAGACAGGCCCGACCGCCCAGCGGCGGGCAACGGGTTTCAAAAGAGACCAGTCGAAACACCATCGATAAAGCCCCGCCGTGCAACTCAAGTTCCGGCGGGGCCGTTTCGTTTTTCGCCAGGGAGATTGGAACATGTTCGTTGCGAGGATTCTCGACGACAAGGGCCATGAGGTTGTGACGGCCGATCCCGGCGAGTCCGTGGCCGGCATCGCCGCGACGATGGCCGAGCGGCGTATCGGCGCCATGCCGGTATCCTCGCCCGGAGGCTCTCTGGTCGGGATCGTGTCCGAGCGCGATGTCGTCGCCGCCCTCGCCGAGCGCGGCCGCGACGTGCTCGACCGGCCGGTCGAGGAGATCATGACGCGGCGGGTCATCACCTGCACGCGTGCCGACCATATCGACGACCTTATGGCGCGGATGACGGAGGGGCGGATGCGCCACCTGCCGGTGCTGGAAGACGGGGCGCTGGTGGGCATCGTCTCCATCGGCGATGTCGTGAAGGCGCGCATGGGCGAAATCGAGGCCGAGGCGCAGGCGCTCAAGGATTACATCACCACCGGGTAGATCCGGGTCTTTACAATATTCCCGTTCCATGACGGGCAGGCCGGCGCAGCGCCGGCCCGACGATTTCCTCCAACGACCCGGGAGCCCCTGGACATGGCGGCGAAGACGATCGGAGCGCGGAAGCTGCCCGATGACGGACCGCGCAACGGCTGGTTCGAGAGCCTGCCCCCTCCGCCGCCCGCGCGACGGGTCGAGGGCCGGGTGAAAGTCGATTTCGCGGTTGTCGGCGCGGGCATATGCGGCTGCTCGACCGCCCGGCGCCTTGCCGAGCTCCGGCCCGACGACAGCGTGGCGCTCATCGAGGCGGGTCGGGTCGGCTACGGCACGTCCGGGCGCAATGCGGGCTTCATGCTGGACAATCACAGCCATGGCGGCATGAAGCACATGGAGGCCGCGCGGAAGAACGTCCGCCTGTCCTCCGCCGGCACCGACTGGCTCCGGAGGATCGTGCGGGAACACCAGATCCAGTGCCAGTGGAGCGACTGGGGGCGCATCTATGTCGCCGCCGGCGCGGGCGCGGAGGCGGACCTGAAAAGCGTCTCGGACGGCTTCGACGCGCTGGGCGCGCCATGGCGTGAGCTCGACCGGGACGGGGTCGAGGCCGTCACCGGCTCGCGCTACTACCGGCGCGGCGTGCGGGTGGACGGCTCCGCCCTCGTCCAGCCGTCCGCCATGATGCGCGGCCTCGCCGCGACCCTGCCGGCGAATGTCGCGCTCTACGAGGAAAGCCCGGTTCTGGAGATGGGTACGACGGGCGGCTTCCGCCTCGCCTGCCCGGACGGCACGGTCGAGGCGCGCCAGGTCGTGCTCTGCACCCATGTGTTCACCGAGGAGATGGGCCTTCTGAGGCACCGGGCGGTGCCGCTTGCCAGCTTCGCCAGCCTGACCGAGCCGCTCTCGGACGCGCAGGCGGCGATGCTCGGCGGAGAGGGGGAATTCGGCCTGCTGCCCGCCCATTCGAACGGCAGCACGGTCCGCCTGACGCAGGACCGCCGCATTCTTATGCGCAACACGCTCTTCTATGCGCGCGAGAAGCGTTTTCCGCCGGCGCTGATGGAACGCGTCGCCGACATCCATCGCCGCAGCATCGCGGCGCGCTGGCCGGACCTCGGCGATACAGGCTTCGCCGGCACCTGGGGCGGCATACTCGGCTTCACGCGCAATGAGGGCGCGATCTTCGGCCCGGTCCGCGAGGGACTCTGGGCGCTCATGTCCTGCGACGTTGCGCCCATGACCAAGGGCGCCATCGGCGGCAAGCTGCTCGCCGAGCATATCTGCGGGGAGGACAGCGAACTGCTGCAGGTCGTGCTGTCGCTGCCGCGCGCCGCGCTCCTGCCGCCCGACCCGATCCTGCGCTTCGTCGTCAACCGCAGGGTGGGCCGCCTCGCCGCCACGGGCGCCGCCGAGCGTTAGGGAGCCGCCGCAGCCCGGAACTCCGGGCCACGCTCCCGCCGTACGCCCTTTATCGGCGGTCATCGACTGGAACCCGTGCCGATAGCCGCCGGAAATCTCCTCCCCCGCTTGGGGGCCGGGTGGAGACCGCTTTCGGCTCCCTCGCGGAAATGTCATGAAATGTCATGTTGTGTCATGGTCGGGGGCGTGAGCGGCGCCTCCGGCCAGTCCTCGTCATCATCGTCCCAGTCCTCGTCGTCCTCGTGGCCGGGCGGGTCGTCGCCGCAGCGCCGCTCTTGCCAATCGAGCCGGTCCTGCCTGCGCCGCTCGACCTCCTCCGGCGACCAGGGGTCGTAGATTTCGGCGTAGCCGTTGCGGCGCTGGTAGAGCCAGTCATGCTCGGCCCCGTCGGCCCTGTTGTCGTCGATCCTGCCCTCGTAGCCGGGCGGGTCGTCGCCGCGCCACGGGTCGTCCTCGTAGGTCTCCTCCGGCGGGTCGTCGGCGAGCGGCAGACCGTCCGGGGGCGGCGCGGGCGGCTCGAAGCTGACGGGCAGGCGCATCCGCTCCTCGACGGCCGCGGCGAGCCTGCGGGCAACCTCGTCGTGCGCGGCCCCGTCGAAACCCTCCTGCGTCTCAAGCTCCTCCCGGCTCTCGCTGTGCCGCGCGAGCGCGCGTTCGGCCCGGTCAAGGCCGTTGCGCACAGCCTCGGCGAGCGGGCCGGGCTCGGTTCCGGCCTCCTGCGCTTCGCCTGCCTCGATCTCGCCGAACTCGTCCTCATGCGGCAGCGGCCAGAGCCGGGCCCGGCTGTTCCGGCCGGCCGGAACAACCAGCCCGGCGATCTCGGCCTGGAAGCGCAGCACCCGGAGCATCATGTAAGCCGAGCCGCTGGCGACGGCCGCGTCCCACGCCTGCTCCAGCCGGGCCAGCAGGATGCGGGCCTCGTCCCTCCCGGTGCGCTTCCACGACAGGCGGATGCGGCGCAGGCGCTCGACGATGTAAGGGCGCTCCAGCAGGCCGCAGCCGGTCTGGCGGGCGGAGCGCCCGGAGTAGCCGGCCTGCCTTGCGGCGTCGGCGGCATTGCCGGAGACGGCATAGTGGCGGCAGAAGGCCTCCTGGCGTGTGGAGAGGGCAATGGCGGGGTCGATGATGGACATAGGGCGCGGCTCCTTCGTTCCGCTGGCGTTCGACAAGGAAGCCCGGCAGCGGTGCGGGACCGCGCCGGGCCGGGAGGGCGGCGTTGACGGACAGGCCGCCCCGCCGGGGAGCGACCCTGTTTCGCGCGTATCGCGTGCGGGCGCGGGCGGGTGTCGGCGCCGGCGCGGTTCACGCGCCTGATTGCGCGCGCGAGCCGCAGGGCGCACTTCGCCTGTGCGTCGAATCGGGGTCGTTCCGCGCCGGGACGGCGCGACGGGAAGCGGTCCGCGCGGACTTCGCCTCCTTGGGACCCATGGTATCACGGTTTCTCAGAATGCAAGCTGTAGTTGAGAATTATTTCGGAATCATCGAACAAACAGACTGCTTGCCTGTGGAAAATCTAGTGGGCGGTCCAGGTTTCAGGAGGCCTCGAATCGGGTCCGGGGCGGGCGGTCGGGCGGTGTCCGGGGCAACGGAGGGGGACGGCGCCCTGCATGGATGGGTGCTTGCAGCAATGCGGGAAGCGGCTTAAATATTGTTGGCGGGTTCCAGCGGAGGAAAGGCGCGTGGACTGGATCGTAGCCCACCCGGCGGCGGCGACTGCGGTTGCGACGATGGCTCTCGTTGCTGTCGGCCTGATTATCGGCGGCGGACAGATCGCCGTGGTCTGGCACGGCATAACGACGATGCGCCGCTCCGGCGAGCGCCGCGAACGCGAGCATGAGCGCCGCCACCGCGAGACAATGGACAGGATGGCCGACGAGCGGCGCGAATCGCAGGAGCGGCACCGGGAGGCGATGGAGACGCTCGCCGGCCAGCGGAAAGCGCTTGAAACCCTGATTGAACGGACTGCGCCGCGACCTGCACCGGGGGAATAGGCGAGCAGAAACATTTGGGTGTGTATTCGTCTTCTTGACGAAGATTCTGCCTAAACCCATCCTCCTCCCCGTAATAATCTTGTGTTTGGGAAATGCACACAATAAGCTAAGCTCTAATGCGGACAACGGGATTGTTTGCACCGCTAATACAGCAAAGGTAAGTGGTGATGATTGTTGACGCTACGCTTGGTGCGATCAAAAGAGCAGCAATCGACTATACGTCGTTCAGTGGTGGAGCTTCTCCTTGGTCCGCGCCAGAATATTACTATACCACCTGCATTGTGCAGAAGATTGCGAGTCTAAAATGGCCTCCATCCGTGACTTTGGAGTATGGTGTTGCTGCGGCAATAGAAGCAGCCGGTGGCCAAGTTGAGGGAATCGGGCCAAATGAGAGATTTGACATTGTTCTGTGGGGTGATGAATCCCCAATAGCAGTCATTGAGGTCAAACTCTCGTATAGCGCAGACCAAAATACATTGGCTGACGTCGAAAGAATTTGCAATACGCTGAACAACAATGACGACGATGATTACACTATAAAGTATGGAATGCTTGCGCTGTTAATACCGGATCCATCAACAGATAGCGATGGCCAGATTACTACCGGACATCTTGAAACAAGAATTCCGAATTTACGGATTGCTGTGCTAAATCATGTAAACCATTATGGGGAGGGCCAGCTGCGCGTAACCAGTCATGTCAGGCGTATCCCTCCTGACGACTACGGACGCGAATATGCTGCGATGGTGCACAGGATTTCCAGATTGCCCCTCGCTTGACCGGATAGGGCCGGAATGCCTGTGGCGTGGCAGCGAGGTGCAATCCGGCCAGCTACGCCGCCTTCCGCGCTCCCTCCTTCTTCGGGAGGTTGAAGACGCGGGCGGCGTTTCGGCCGAGGATGTTGCGCTTCTGGTCCTCGGTGAGGAACGGAATGTCGTAGATGACGCGCGGGGCGTCGAAGTCGAAATGCGGCCAGTCCGACGCGTAGAGGAGCTGCGTTTCGGCCTTGATCATCTCGAAGGTCGCCCTGAGGCCCACCTCGCTGCTCTTCTCCAACGGCTGGCAGGTGTAGAAGCAGCTCTCGCGCATGTAGTCCGACGGCATCTTCGTCAGCAGCGGCGCCTCGCTCTGGCGCATCAGATACTGGTCGTCGAGCCGCTGCATCAGGAACGGGACCCAGGAAAGCCCGCTCTCCACCCAGAGGCTGTTCAGCTTCGGGAAGCGCTCCGGAATGCCGTTCAGGATCCAGTTGGTCATGTGGACGAGGTTGCACCACACGAAGCCCAGCGCGTGCATGCCGAGGAAGCTGTTGCAGGTGGCGAGCGAGGGGTCCTGCCAGTGGTAGCCGGCATGGAAGGCGATGGGCTTTCCGGTCTCCTCGATCATCCGGTAGAGGCGCATATATTCGTTGGAATGGACCGGCTTGTAGCGTGTCGAGGTGACGGTGAAGCCGATGACGTTCGGGTTGGCGCCGAACTCCTCGACCGTGCGGCAGGCGGCATCCGGTGAGTTGAAGGGCAGCACGGCGAGCGACAGGATGCCGTCCTCGGCCGAGAGCACGTTCTCCGCCAGCCAGCGGTTGTAGGCGTTCGACAGCACCGCCTCCATCTCCACCTGCGGGTGCATGCCGATGAACAGCATCGGCGTCGGGAAGAGCACCATGTAGTCCACGCAGAGCGCTTCCATCGACCGGCGCGTCAGCGCCACGTCGAGATGTACGCCCGGCTCATCGACCTTCTCGCGCCGCGAGGACTGGTGCGGGATGCGCCCGCCGACATCCTGGTAGCGCAGGCCGAGATCGCCGTTGAGGCCGTAGGGCGGCGCGCCGATGCGCTCCTTCTGGTACATCGTCGCCTGGTGACGGAGCACCGGGTCCTCGATATAGTCGATGATCTCGTGCCAGTGGACCGTCTCGACATGGTGCGCGTCGATATCGACGATGGTCCAGTCGGCGTAGCCCGCCTTGCGGGCATGGGCGCGGGCATGGGCCAGATAGTCGCGCGTGTCGGTCTCGACGCCCATTTCCTGAACGGGCATCGCGCTGGCGGTCCGGATCGCGGCATCCATGGGCTCAGGCCTCCTCCTCGACGGCCGCCGGCGCGGCCTCGCTCAAATGATAGTCCTCCGGGCGGCGGCGGGACCAGAGGCCGAATTCCATCGGCCCGAGGCGCAGCGCGCGCAGCAATTCGGTGACGGCGGTCAGCGCCTCGGTCGGCGTCACCACCTCGTCATAGCGGCCGTGCAGCGGGCGGAAGGTGCGGTCCTCGCCGTCGGCCTTGGCGGCGTAGAGCTTGACGGCGGCGGTCATCAGGTCGGCGACCGCGCTGTCCGGTATCCGGTGGGCCTCGCCGCGCTCGATCGCCCCGGCGGCGAGCGTCCAGAGGCGGCGCGCGTCCTCGTCGAAATCCGCATAGGGATCGTTGTGACCGCGCAGGTCAGAGGGAGACATAGACCTCTCCGTTCTGCACCTGCACCGCCACGGGCTCCAGCGCCATGCCGTCATTGCCGGGGTGGCGGCCGGTGCGGATGTCGTATTCCAGCCCGTGCCACGGGCAGACGATGTTGACCCGCTCCTCGTCGTAGCGCCGCCCGAGCGAACGGCGCGCGGCGTCGAGCGACTCGAGGACCCGGTTGTAGATGCGGCCCTGGCAGACGGGGCCGCCCTGGTGCGGGCAGTTGTTGCGCCAGGCGTAGAAGCCGTCGTCGAGGCGGAAGACGCCGACCTCCTCGCCGCCGATCTCGACCACCTTCCTCGCGGGCAGCGGCTCGAATTCCTCGACCGACCCGACCCTCACCGTCTCCATCGACCG